>JAYRDY010000061.1:0-11444 GCA_041909215.1 Cloacibacterium sp.
TGCATCTAGGTTATTCATAACGTATTAGATTGATAATCAATACAATATACGAAATTTTCGTATTATGAGTAACCTTTTTTATAATGCACTACGGGTTAACTTATATTAAAGATAAAAGAGGGAAAAAGATTAAAAAATTTGAAGAAGCTAATTCCTGGTTTGTAAATAATTCAATTAATAATGAAGATAATAATGATTCAATTTATAATAATGAATTTTTAAAAGAAACAATTAGGGCTGATGAACTTTTAAACATCTTATGGCTTTCTAATCCTAATTTAAAGTCTGAATTAAATGATAATGAATTTTTGGAAATTGGTTTAAATTCGATGATTTCTATTTCTTTAAATAATTCATTGCCAAAAGTTAGCATCATAAAAGAACTTGAAGAAAATATACATAAATATTCAAATTCAGAAATAACTGAAAAGGACATATTAAACTTATCCACAAGAATTGTAAATCAACAAATTAAAAATATTCAGCAAATAAATGAATTAGCAACAAATGATACTAGAGATGAATTTGTTCAAAAAATCAAAGAAGAGTCAAACAAACAAGAGAAAATAGAAGAAGAAAAAAATAAAAAATTGAGTTCATTATTTTACAAATTGGAAAATAAAATAAATTCTTATGATGAAGAAATTGAGAGCAGTAAACTGATTTCCAACAGCCTAAGCTATGAAAATAGTGAGTTAGGAATTGCTAATAAACAATTAAGCAAAGAAAACGAGGATTTACTTTTGCAAAACAGAAAATTGAAAATAGCTATTGCTATTAAAAAATGGAGAAACAAATCCATTTATCTTTTAATTATTTCTTTAGGTCTTTTGGCTATTTTTTTGATTTTATTAGGTTTTTTTTCAAATTGGAATTTTGAAAAAATTTAAAGAAAATATTATTTTAAGTAGCTTAGTAACGTTTCTATGGTCAGTTTTTACAGTTTTTGTTCTTGTAAATATTTACAACAGATTTTACAATGAGTCTAATATTAAGGCATTCAAAGATAACTTGGATTTAAAATAAACCCACCCCACAAAAAAGTGAGGTGGACTAATTAACTCAAAAACCAATGATAATCTAAATTACCATTGAGAGTTTTTTGAATGCCTTTTGTGAACTCAAAAGCATTCAAATTCCTATCAAGGAAAGTATCTATGTAAGAAGACTTATTAGCCTGTGTAAACAGATTAAACACACTCCACAAATTTATCCTGCCATCTTCCATTCTGCTGAAATTCTTATCCTCGTAATAATCCTTTGCCATAGTGTTGATATGGCTATCATTAAAATTAAGTAATGGAATTTTCTGTTTTTGTGCTTTAGGCAAGTGTTGATAAAGCCTACTTTTGCCAATTAGTTGAGCAAACTGATGTTCAGATAAATAGTCTTGGGTAAGTTCCTTCATTTCCATAAGATGAAGTTCTGCATTATAATTTTGTAGAAGTTCTACAGATTTAGATTGGAGTTCAGAGTAATTTCCTACCCTTAAATCATCTAGAAATCCATCAGTACTAACACATAAATTACAGCATACTTTATTTTGGAAGCCTACAAACAACTTGAACTTTTCAAAAGTCTTCTTGTTGTAGAGGTTCTCCAAATTGTAACTTCTCACTCCACCAACTGTGAGAGAAACCTCATTACCATTTATCCTGTCTGTTATACTAGGAATCTTAATGATAAAAGCCATTCTTTCGTAATAAATGGTTTTCTCATGGTCTAATAAGTCCTTTACATTCTTGTGAATAGCCTCAGGAATCCTGCCCTTAATTTGATGAGAAACTCTAATTTCAGGAGCAGAAATATTATGGTGTGGAAATACTTTAGATACTGCATTTAGCACAATCTCAATAAACTCTTGGTGTGCAATAGTCTTCTCATTATCCTTGCTGAATACTGGTATAATACAGTCATGCTTTAGATGTTGTAAAGTTACTTCCTCTGTATTGGCTAGGATAAATGGGCTTGGCTCATAATCCTGCTGTGATACTAGTTGATTAGGAGTAGAATTTGTAGCAACAATCTGTACTTCATTATTAGGATTTACAGACATTAAAAAAGGCTGAACTAAATTTTTAGTTTCAACCTCTTTATCTACTAGTACATTTGGACTCTCCTCATTCATTTTACTTGGGTAAAATACTTCTGCATCTTCAAAATCTTCCTCATCAAGGAATATGTCCCTCATGGATTTCTTTTCCTCTACATTACCTACTACACTTCTCATCTGTAAGGGAGTTCCCACATTAGTATTATCTATTATGTTGGGAGTTTTACTGAATTTTGTTGTATCCATTTTGAGAAAAGTTTTTAGGGTTGGTTAAATTCATTAGTAAGGACTTTTTAGCCTCAAAATCTACTTTTAGGCTTTCCTGAAATTGAGGGAAGGCTTTGTAGAGTGCATAAAGTTCTTGGACTGTATTACATCTTGAAATAGCCTCATATACTTCTTGTTCAGAAGTGTGCTTTAGGTTTTGGCTAGGTACAAAACTCTCGTTATTTCCTGCCGCAAAAGCATCATAAGGATTTACTTTTGGAAGTTGGGTTGCCTTTGCTCCATTTATTCCATTTGGATTAGTAGGATTTGATGGCTTTACTTCATTTTGAATATCCTGAATTTTTGGTACTTCTACAGATTTAGCCCCTGAATTACACCATTCCAAAATTTCTTTTCCAGTATTTTCAGAAATAGTAAATTCTGGCTTACCCATAAATAAGCCTGTCCTATCTTTACTCGAAACTACAAAATGTTTTATATCTACATCAAATACCAAAGTAAATTCATAATCCAATCCATCCCTTTGGACTGATTTTAAGCCTACTTTCTCTGGAATAAACTTGCCATCTTTTTGGTTGAGTACATAGTCTTGTTTAGTCCTCATGGTGGCAATAATGTGAGCATTGGTTTGTAGGATTTTATCTACAAAAGCCTTTTGTCTTGGGGTAACTTTAGCCCAATTGGTAAAGGAGTTTCCTGCCAATTTAGAGTGGAAGTCCAGTAACTCGTCCCATTCGTGTGATATAGAATCTATGATAATCACTTCAATTCCTGCTTTCTCGCATACTTCAATGGCTTTGATGTAGTTCTCTGGTGTAAATGGTGGTGCAAGTGAAAGCACATTGTAGTTCCCTAAATGTGCATATAAATCTGCACTTCCATTTTCTGTGTCTATAATGGCTACTTTGGTAAAGTCCCCATTAGTTAGTCCTTTGGCAAGAAGTAGGCTTGAATAAGTCTTACCACTTCCTGCACATCCTTGCAAGCCAATCTTTATCTTGGCTTGTCTGCGTTCTGATTGTCTTAACTGCATACATTTTTAAATTTAAAAAGGTTAATAAAATTGTGAATGATATTTCAGAAATAATTGAATTAATATTATGAAAATCAGTAAAATACATAAAAAAAACTCCTAGAAGTTTTTGGTGAAAAAGTAAAAATTTCGTATCTTTGCAGTATCAAAATTTAAGATGCCACTTGCTTAATTTGTAAGCACCTCTTGAGCATAACAACTCAAAGGCACAGCCTTCTCACGAGAGGAGGTAATGGCAAAAAGTCATTCAGTGAGCATTGCTTCTAAAGCTCACTCTAATACGTTAAATAGCCCAAGTGTAGAAGCATCACTTGTAGTAGAAACTAAAGGTGGCTATCCAAGAATTCCAAAATTAACTTTGTATTTACCTGAAAATCTGAAAATTGACCAAATTTTGATTCAAAATCCTCCACAGTTCAGATTTAAGAGGGATAAGTTTGTTTATATTTTAGATTTAATTTATTCATTGCCATCCAAAAAGAAAATATCTATTGAAAATTATTCTGGCTTTACTCCCATTAATAAAAGTATTTTAGGCTCTATAATAAAAGATTATAGGAGATACATTAATTATTTGAAGGAACAAAATATTGTAGAGGAAGATGGTTATACTAATGGTGTAGTTTCGGCAGGATTAAGGTTTAAAGAAAATTTCAGAAGTATTTTAAAGCCTGTAGAAATTACTGATTGGACTTTAATTAAGAATATTACGTATCTCAGAAATCATCATCAAGATTTCACAACTACATCTCAATTAGACTACTTGAAAACTTGGTTTTATGGAGAATTAGAGATTGATATTAAAGGTGCAACTAACTATTTAATGGAGGAGTATAGGAGGGATTTGGAAAATCCTGAGATATTATATCCACATTTAAGGCTCAACAGTAGGCTTTATCCTATTGAAAAATTATACAGAGATAATCAAAAATTATTCTTTGTAGATAAAACAGCAGGAAGGCTTCATACCTTTATCACTCAACTAAAATCAGATTTAAGAAAATTTATCAAATTTAATGGTAAAACCTTATGTGCTGTAGATATTTGTAATTCCCAACCTTACTTATTGCAAACTTTACTTTGCAAAAATATTTATGAGAGAAATACAATGATGGATAGGATTATTCAGGCTCATCCTCTAATGGAACCTGATAGTTCTATTATCATAATGCTGGGAGTTTTAATTAATAATATGGCTAAAGAACCTGATGTACTACAATTCAAAGATATAGTTTCAAGTGGAAGGTTTTATGAAGAATTTGGTAAAATTCTGAAAGAAAATGGAGAAATACCAAATATTCCAGACAATGAAGTTAAAAGTGCTGCTAAAGAAATTACATTCAGTACTTTATTTAGTAAAAATTCCTCAATCAGATATGTCAAATCCATTCAATTGTTTAGGCAACAGTTTCCTAATGTTTATGAAGTAATAAAGTATATTAAAGAAGGCAATCATCCTACTTTGGCTGTTGTCTTGCAAAATTTGGAGGCTGACTTGGTTTTGCATAAAACCTGCAAATTAATTAGTGAGAGTAATCCTGAAATTCCATTGTTTACTTTGCATGATTCAATTATTACTACTGAGGAAAATGTGGAGTTTGTAAGAGAAAAAATGGTTGAAGTGCTTACCCAATTCATTGGGTTGGCACCAACTTTAAAGATTGAAAGGTGGGAATAAAACCCACCTTTTTACTTTGATAATTTATCCTTCAATCCTTCTAAATCCAATTTTAGTTTACTAGGCATTACTTCTGCATAGTAAGAAAGGGTAGTAGTGATTTTAGAATGACCTAAAAGTTTAGATACAGTTTCAATAGGGGTATTATTGTTGAGTAGAACTGTTGTAGCAAAAGTTTTTCTTGCAGTATGATGAGTGAGTTTCTTTGTGATTCCAAGTGTGATGGCAATTTCTTTTAACAACCTGTTAAAATATTGATTACTTAATCTTGGCAATAGATATTCACTTTCACTTTTATACTTCTCTATAATCTCCAGAGGTTCTGAGAATATAAGAGGTATAGAAAAGGCTCTTTCAGTTTTTTGCCTTTCCTTGTAAATCCAGAGTGTACCCTCATCATCTTTTTTTAAATCTGATTTTTTAAGGCTAAACATCTCACTATAACCCAAACCTGTATAACAGCAGAAAATATAACAATCTCTCACTTTATTTAAGATTTCAGATTGAAATTCCTTTTCTTTCAGTTTATCTAGTTCATCTTGGGTAAGGAAGATGATTTTAGTTTTTGCTTGCTTAGGTTTGTGTTCTTCAAAAGGATTAAAGTCTATCAGTTTTTGCTTCCTAGCTACTTTAATCACTTTCTTAAGCCTTTGAATCTTCTTGTTAATGGTAACCTGAGAATTATTCTTTTCAGTTCTTAAGTAATAGTCAAAATCTTCTATAAAGTTATAATCTAGTTTATTTAGGCTAATGTCCTTTTTCTGGTATTTAAAAAAAATATAGTCTTTAATTGCAGGTAAAATTTCATTAAACTTTTCCCAAGTAGATTCTTTGAAGTCTTTACCTATCATTTTTTTTAATCTCTCAATGTAACTAGAATAGAACTCAACTATTCCTACTTGTTTTTGAGTAGATTCTCCTTTGTATTGCTTGTAAATATCATCTACATCAAATTCTACTCCTTGAACTTGTAGAAATAAAAAAGCCCGATTAATTTTATTCTTAATCAGGCTTAATTCAGCATTTATAAAGTTGTTGTCTTCATTGGGAGGTTTGGCAAGTTGTTTACCACTGTCCCAATTTATAGGATTTATGAATAACCCTAAAGAAAATTCTTTCCTTTCAGTTAAGTAGGTAATCCTGCACCTAATAGGGCATTTATTCTGCTTGTTTAGTCTAACCTTTTGAAGCAGAAATAATATTATTAGTTTATTGTTATTCATGATTTTAGATTTATGAAAAATGGTACACCTGAGAAAATTTATGGTACACCTAATTGTATGTCTTTTTTAACCAAAAAGACCACTGACTTGAGAAATTTTACAGGAATATCTTTTATAAAATATTGATAATGAATATAAAACAAAAAACCACCACATTACTGTGATGGTTTTGGCGCCTTTTGCTGGGCTCGAACCAGCGACCCTCTGATTAACAGTCAGATGCTCTAACCGACTGAGCTAAAAAGGCTACTCTGTTGTTTTGAGTGGTGCAAATATAGAAAGTTTTTTCGATTTGTACCAAATATTTTTTTAAAAATTTTAATATTATTTTACGAAAAGTTTGTAAATATCTGATCCAAAGATTAATAACATTAGTCCCATTAAGAAGATTACACCAATCATTTGTGCGTTTTCTAAAACTTTTTGCGGAACTGGCTTGCCTGTGATGAGTTCCCAAGTGGTAAATAAAGCGTGACCGCCATCTAAACCAGGGATTGGCAAAATATTTAAAAACGCTAACCAAGCAGAAAACATTGCCGTAAAACTCCAAAATGCAACCCAATCTATTTCTGTAGGCATCATTTTAACAATAGCAATTGGCCCACCAACGTTTTTGTAACCTTTAATTTTTTTGTTAAACATTAGTTTAAATTGTTTAATCTGCATAGTAAGAGATTCTACTGTTCTAGAAAAACCTCTAGTAATAGCTGGTAAGAAACTATATTCTTTATTAACTGCTGTTTTTTCAATAGCATCAATCTTGATTTTTTTGTCAACATAAACACCAATAACGCCCTCATTATTAGTTGTTAGAGTAAATCTTTTTAATTCATTATTTCTAAAAACATCTACCATTACCGGTTGATTTTTCTTTCCAGCTAAACCGTCCGTAAATTCATCAAAAAATCTGATCGTTTTACCATTAAGTGCTACAATTTTATCTCCTTTTTGAAACCCAGCTTTCTTTGCAGGACCTTCTGCTAAAGAATCTACAATTGGTTCAAATCTATTTAAAATATAAGATTTTGCCGTTTTCGCTCCTAGAATATGAGCTATTCCGTCTTCATTAGGAGCAAAACTTACCTCTTTTCCGTTTCTTAAAACAGTGATTTCATTAGCAAGAAGTATATTGATAAGAGAGTTTTCTAATCTTACAGCGGGTTTTCCATCAATTTTTAAGATTTTGTCGCCGTTCTGAAGCCCCATTTTAGCACCTTCATCAGATACAGAAATTCCATTCTCGAATTTCGCTAAATCGTGATATTTTTCTCCAACTGTTAAGTTTAAACCAGTGTAAATTGCCCAAGCTAAGATTAAATTCACAAAAATACCTCCTAGCATAATAATGAGTCTTTGCCAAGCCGGTTTACTTCTGAATTCCCAAGGTTGTGCAGGTTGTTTTAATTGCTCAGTATCCATGCTTTCATCTACCATGCCTGCGATTTTTACATAACCACCAAAAGGCAACCAACCGATTCCGTATTCGGTTTCACCAATTTTCTTTTTTGCGATTGAAAACCAAGGATCGAAGAAAAGGTAAAATTTATCTACTCTGCATTTAAACCATTTTGCGGGTAAAAAGTGTCCTAATTCGTGTAGAACAACTAAAATAGAAATACTTAAAATAAATTGAAATATCTGTGTTGCTAATTCCATTAAGTGTTATTTTTTTAAACTATGCAAATGTAATAATTCTCTTTCACTAAAACTGTACCAAATAAAAAAAGACGCCAAAAGCGCCTTTTATTTATGATTTCTTTAAGATTTTTAGAAATTGAAAGACACACCAATGCTTCCGTTATTACCAGCTTCTAAGAATGCACCTACATTATTATTAAAGAAGTATCTTACGCCAAGATGTGCTCCTAATCCAAAAGTGTTGCCAATTACACCTAAATCTAGACCTGGGTAAATGTCCCATTGGCTAGGTAAGCTAAGTGCATCTTGCAGGTGAACGTTCAATCTTCCAAAAACAAAGAAATTATTATCTTTATTGTTGTCTTTGTAACCAGAAAAATAAAAATTAGCACCAGCTCCTACAGATACCATTTTGGAAATTCCGTAATCATAAGTTGCAGTAAGACCAGTACCATTTCCCCAACCGTTTAAACCAATTTGTACTTTTTGGTCTCCTTTTCCTTGCCACGCTTGTGCGAACGTAAGTTGACCTAAAAATAATAAAGCAAACGCTAAAACTAATTTTTTCATAATATAATTTTAAAAATTTATTCTCATTACTGTAACGGCAAATGTAAGACATTCTTATATTTGTTGATTACTTTTATGGTGGTTTTATAAAATATTAGTCTAATTCTGAAACCTTATCTGTTATGAAAATCATTGGGTTAAGCCAAAATATTATATGGAAAGATAAACATAGAAATTTTCTTTTAATAGAAGAAAAGTTTCAAAATCTAGAAGCAGATTTGTTTCTTCTCCCCGAAATGTTTTCAACAGGTTTCTGCATGGAAGCAACTGAGGTTGCAGATGCAAAGAATGAAGTACTTTTTTGGATGAAATCTTTGGCAAAAGCTAAAAATGCAGCAATTGCTGGGAGTATTTCGGTGAAGGACAGCGGAAATTTTTATAACCGTTTTTACTTTGTAAAACCAGACGGGACTTACCATTATTACGACAAAAAACATCTTTTTTCTTACGGAGGCGAAGATAAAATTTATACCGCTGGAAAAGAACGTGTAATTATAGAATATCTAGGCGTTAGATTTTTATTGCAGATTTGTTATGATGCGCGTTTTCCTGTGTTTGCTAGAAACAGAAAAGATTATGATGTTATTCTGAATGTTGCAAACTGGCCAAAAACCAGAGTTTTGGCTTGGGAAACGTTAACCAGAGCCAGAGCAATTGAGAACCAAGCTTATGTTTTTGCGTTAAACAGAACGGGTAAAGATGGCAATGGTTTGGAATATCAAGAAAGTAGTTATTGTTATTTTCCTGATGGAGAAGAGGTTTCTACTAAAAAAAAGGATTTGATTTTTGCTGAAATTAATATGCAGAAACTGGAGAAATTTAGAAAAGATTTTCCTTTTCTTGATGATGCGGATGATTTTAATTGGTGTGATCTGAAATAATTTTCCAGCCGTCTTTAAATTTTTCAAAAATCAAAGTGTAAATTCCATTGGGTGAGTCGTTTGTACGAACGAGTTTCCATTTCCCGAAAACATAAGCATGTTTTTTACCAAGTATTTTCACTTGGATATCAGAAAACTCCAATATCCCCATTTTTTCTTTATTAGGATAAGATTTTTTGTAATTGTCTAATGTTTTTTGCCAGCCGTAAGTTGGGCCTTTAGAACCAATAAAAAGTAGAGAATCGTTTTTCCAATAGCCTTGCATATATCCATCAATATTGCCATTGTTCCAAGCGGTTTGTTGGTCTGTCATTACTTTTAAGATTTCTTTTTTCTGAGAAAAACTCACTACATAAAATAATAAGAGAAGAAAAGCAAAGGGTTTGATCATTTTTTAATAATTTTGATAAATGTAACAATTGTTACGCTAGAAAAAATAAAAAACACACATTTTTGAAAAAATTAAAGTCATGACGAAAAAACTTGTCTTATTATTGAGTTTTGCGTTGTTTTTAGTGCAATGTAAAGAATTTGGAAATAAAGGAATCATCCCAGAAAATACTACAGAACATAAAACACTTAGTAAAGAAGTTTACAAAGCAATTGCAGAGCAAACCAAGAAAAATTTGGTTGAAAACCTCACAAAGCAAATTTCTGAAAATGGTGCAATAAATGCTTTGCAGTTTTGCAATGTTAATGCAATCCCATTAACACAAAAACTTGAAACGGAAAAAGGAGTAACCATAAAAAGAGTTTCTGATAAAAATAGGAATCCTGAGAATTTAGCGAACGAGGCTGAACTCGAAATTATAGAACGATTTAAAGCTCAGTTGGCTAAAAAAGAAGAACTCAAAGGGACTTTGAAAAATGGAGTTTTTTATGCACCTATTACAACCAATGCTATGTGTTTGCAATGTCACGGCACGGAAAAAGATATAAAACCAGAAGTTATGGCGAAGATAAAATCTTTATATCCTCACGATAAAGCGACGGGTTATCAGGAAAATGAAATCCGTGGTTTGATGGTAATAAAACCTAATTAATATGTTTTAAAGTAACATAGCTGTATTAAAAAACAAAAATCGGGTTCAGTATTTCTGAAACCCGATTTTTTCATATAGAGTTGATTTGTAATGTTGTAAAACAAATAATCCAAAAAAGATTATTAAGTTTTGAAGAAAAGTTTTACTTTAATGAATTTATTTACTGTTAAAAGAAAACGCAACAGAACATTACTTTCCGTTGCGTTTTGTATAAAAATATGAAAAGTTTTAAATTTTAGTCCATCATTTATGATGATACAAATATAGATTGAAAAACAATCCTTTTGTTAGTGAAATTTAGTTTAAAAATGGTAATTTTTACTTATTAAGGTTGTTTCTGAATTCAGATGGTGAATTGCCTGAAAATGTTTTGAAGAATTTTGTGAAGTAAGAATTATCATCAAAACCCAACTGAAAAGCAATTTGCGAAATACTGAATTCCGAGTTTACCAATAATCTTTTTGCTTCTAGTATCACTCTGTCTCTTATGATTTCACCAGCTTTTTTTCCGGAAAAGTTTTTGCAGATAAAGTTCAGGTAATTCGCAGTAATAGCTAACTTATCTGCATAAAATTTAGGATAATGTTCGGTTGTGTAATTTTGCTCTACTAAATTCTCGAAACGGTAAATAATGCTTTTTTGGTTGGTAATATTTATATTCTCTGTGTTTTCTTCAGTACCGCTCATTACGGTATAAAAAAGTTCTAGAAGATAAATGCGTATAAATTCTACATGCATTTTACTTTTGGCTTCGAAAAGAGAATTAATTTTTTTGAAAATATTTTTTAATTCTTGTACTTTTTCAGTTTCTATATGAAATGAGTTGATGCTTTTTCTGTAACCAAAAAAAGGAAGGCCGTCTAAACCATTAGATTTAGTTAAAAACTTGTCGAAAAACTCGCCATCAAAATTAATCATATATCCTTCGGTTTCTTTTCTTTCGAAAACCAGATCATGTACTTGTCCTGGTGAAAGGAAATAAATAACGGGTGCGTTGATTTCTGTTTCGTTAAAATCAACCTTATGTATCCCCGAACCTTTTTCAACAAAAAGGATCTGATAGTAAGTGTGGCGGTGTGGTTTAGAAGGGATAAACT
>JAYRDY010000062.1:0-11396 GCA_041909215.1 Cloacibacterium sp.
TTTAGAAGATAAGCGTAAAGTTGGCTGTTTGCTGTCTGCTTTACGACGAAAACCAATAGCAAAATAAGCATGTAGAAAGCTTGCGTATTGCTTGTTTGGACGAGGGTTCGAATCCCTCCAACTCCACAATGTGTACAGATAACCTTTTGTTTTTCAAGGGGTTATTTTTTTGTTTCAAATTTATTCTCCACAATCTCTCCACATCAAGAGAAATTAATTATAATTCGAATAGAGCTTGTATGAAAGTCTATTAAAAAAAATATTTTCTGGAATAATATTTAATCTCATTTGAATTGAAATCATTGACGGAGGGGGTGCCTTGGAATTTCCTTTATGATAGGGGGGATGTTTTGTATATGGGTACTCTCCAAATCTATAAAAACAAAACTCCTTAAAAATAACTTTCAAATCTATCTCATTTGAGATAATTTTTATTGAATTTTAATCAATTTAATAAAGAATTAAAATATCTAGTTTTTGAGTTTAATTTTTTTAATTAGATTTGTTAAAAACTAATAAGCATAAACTCAGTTACCGAACTTAAAATCTTTTACAAAAGAATAATATTTTGGTATAAGGATTTAGAACTAAACTTCATTTATTTTAGTATTAGTGGTAATTTTTGTTAATTCCATTAAAAAAATAAAAAAACCGAATAAATGTGTAATAAATCAAAAAAGGCAATTGCTTCATTAAAAAAAACACATAAACAACATTGACTTTGTTTCAAATGTTCAAGAAGGAAATACTTGGAAAGCGGCATTAAAAGACATTATTAACTTACACACAGGTGAAAATTCTTTAATCTCTAAAAGACTTGAAGAACTTTATTTTACAAGAAAAGAGACATATGTACTACATTCAAGAAAAATGTCCTAGTGCTACTTATGCAACACCAGCAAAATATGCAAAGTATACAAAATATGCAAAGTATTCAGCTTGTGCAAGAACAGCGTTTTCAACGACCCAATCAGATATTGGACTCAAGGAATTTTTAGAACAAGACAGAATTTAATACTAGACATTTTCTTTACAAACGGAACACAGATGCCTCAGATTTCTAATTCGTGACCTTTAAAATGTCTCTCTATAGAACAAAGCTATGGAGTTTTTATTTCCAACTTTAGGATGACTAGGGGAGATTCATTCACCAAATGATATCTTTGTCTATTATTTCAAAAATTACGACTTTCCGTAATAAAGTATTAATATTATTTTCTAATTTAGTGAAAAATTAATACAATGAAAAAAACGCTTTTACTTTTATGTTTAATCTGCTCATGTTTTGCATTTAGTCAATCACCTTCAAGTACTAAAAAATGGAATGACCTTTTAGATAGATATGAATATTTTGATAGTCAGGGCAATAAAATTGGGTATGAAAAGTACAATAACTTATTGAATCGTTGGGAATATTTTGCAGAGGATAGAAATAACTTATCTTCTGAGTACAAGCGCAATAGAAATATAGACTATTGGAGTGATTTAGAGCGTGCTCAAAATCAACAATTAGAAAATCAATTACGAGCTATTGAAAATAAAAAAAGCAGTTTGCAACAATATGTTAATGAATTGTCTCATAAGGCTTCTGAAAATGCTAAAATAGGTTATGCGTATTATGAAAATAAAGACTATGAGAATGCACTTGAGCCACTTTATTCAGCTTATCTTTACCATGTAGAACTAGAGAAACACGTAACTTTAAATACAAGTGAATTAAGGCAGTATACGGCTTATTACTTAATACTGTATGGTGCAACTCAGTTCCATTTAAAAAAATATAAAGAAGCGTTAGAGACTTTTCAAAAAATTGACAACAACTATATAAGCTATATTACTGCTAATGAAGAAACGTTTTATGAATATTATACACTAACTCTATTTAACTCAAAACATTATGATATTGTTATAAAAATAGCTAATAGAGGGTTAAATGATTTTCCAAATAACGGTCTTTTATTAGATATGAAAAATTCGGCTATATCTGAGCAAAATAAAAAACTAACACAAAGTTATCAAGTTCAAACAACAAATAAAAGAACTAATTTTTGGGAAGAGTCAGAAAATAAGGTTGTTGATAAAGGTAGAAATATATGGACAGAATTAGAAAAGAAATTTTTTAACAATGAACATCAGAAAGTAATTGATTTAACATCTCAACTTATAAAGAATAAAAAAAATAATATGTGGTATGTTTATTACTATCGTGCTAGGTCAAATATTTTGTTGGAGAATTATAATGAAGCTATACAAAATTTGCAATTTCTAATTCAAAACTATGACCCAACATTATATGAAGAGTACCTAGATAAGGTTTATTTCTTCTTAGCAGAAAGTTATTATGGATTGGCGCAAAAATATTATTCATTAAAAAATTATCAAAATGCGTCTAAATATGTTTTAAAAGCTCTTGATTTAGAAGAGTCAAATGGGTCTATCTGGGACACTAAAGGAGCTACAGATTATTTTTTAGGAAAATATAATGAATCTATTGAAGCAATGGATAAATCTATAGCAATTAAGCCTATATCTAGTTCATTTTTATATAGAGGAATGTCCAAGATAAAATTAGGTAGAAATACAGAAGGTTGTGATGATATAAAAGAAGCGTTAGCAATTGATAGTGAAAATTCAATAGTTAAAGAGAATTTTAACAAATTCTGTAGTAAATAATTTAAATTTTTATCTTTATTCTTAATAAATATTAAACTAAGGTTAATTTTATTTTTTTCTTAATATTTGGAATAACGAACAGTCAAACTTTTGGTGAGAAAGTTTATTTAAATAAAAAAATCGTTTCATATTCATATTATCAAGTTGATTGAGAAAATGGAAAAGAAAAAAGTCAAAATCAATAATCCTAGTGAGTGAAATCCATTTAACATATACTTATTTTCTGATGAAAATAGTGCGTTAATTAGAATTAATAATAAGAATTTGAAAGAGGATATTTATCTAAAATTTTCAAATATTTACAAAGTGAAGGAAGATGAAAATTCAGATGTATATGAATTTGGAGGTAATTCTGGTTGAGTTGCTAATCTAACAGTACCATTTAAAGGGATTGAGCGTCAATTGTTATATATTAAATGTGGAAACAATGAAAATTCCACTACTTTAATGTTTACTATTTCTAAATATTACCAACTGTAAAAAAGTAATAGACTTTATTTACAATTCAATTGTATCAAAAATTTAGGGACAAATTCATTAATTAAGTAATTAATAATCAGTTATATATATTCTAATAAACTATGTTTTAGCTTTATTAGGTATAAAAGTGTCATTTAAAATAAGATATAACATGTACAAATAATGAATGATTTTGCTTAATGTAATGCTTATGGCTTGTCTATCTCATATTCAAAGAATTAGCTAATAATTATTTCAGTACTGTTAGACTTCAGTTTAAAGTAAACTCCCAATAATTAAAGCTGGCAAATAAACAATCCCCTACTATGACTATGAGTAAGGGATTTGTAATTTAATATCTATTAGCCCACCATGTCTTTATGGCATTATTGTACAAGAATAAAGATTTGTCTACATTGCAGTATAGAAAAAGACTCAATTGCTTTTGTTGGCTGAAGCTTAAGAATTTTTCAGTGAAGTAATCTTTCAAAAATGGATTTTCTTTTTTGGTGTTCTCTGGAGCAGTATACATCCACCTGAATAATTCTTGAAGTAGCAAATCTTCTGGGAAATCAGATTCTTGCAAATTAATCTTCATAGAACATCTTGACCCTGTAAATAAATCTGTATCGTAGTTAAAGAATAATATTTCACTTATCCCTTCTTTTAAAGCTCTAGAGGCTATCATTTCTAGCTTTTCTTCAATGATAGAAGTATTGTCTAGATTTTGGTAAGAAAGTGTCTTAAATCGAATATATTGAGCTGTAAATTCAGTGAGTTTATCAAATGTATGTTTTGATATAAATTCACTGGAATATGGAGCTTGAATATGATTGATTATTTCTTTGGAAATCCTATCTTTTTGTACATCTATTTTTCTTAATCTAAGTTCATTAACAATGTCATTTCTACTTTGGTAAACTTTTAAGAATCCAATTAAATTAGTGAAGACTACAGCCTTTATTAATTCAACGCTACTATCTTCGAATAAACTAATATTTTCATTGAAGTAGTTTCCAGGTATTCCAGCAAAAGGATACAAGCATTCAAATGAGAAAAAGTACCTAGATTCTATGCTAATCTTTACCATGAAGGCATGCTCATGTATAAAGAAAAAATATATCTGGTTTGAATTGGGTGTTTGTTTTTTCATATTATGCTGCACTTACTATACAATTTTCACAAAACATTTCTTCCTTAATTAGTGGTTCTACACCAGAATATTCACGAATTAAATCAGTGATTTCAGATTTAAGGTCAATAGAATTAGCATATTCATCTGTTGTAATAATTGAATCATGAATTGTCCATATTGGCATTTCGGGATACTTTTCTGAAAGTTTGAGTGTCACAAAATTTAAAATACAATCAGATTCAATTTGTTGAAGCAATCTTGGAAAGTCTTCTTTTTTGTCTTTCTTAATCGCTTTCATCAGTTGACTGATATAAGGAAAGTTCTCTTCAAATAGTTTGTATTCCTGGCAAGGACGCTTTGTTCCGCCATAGAGGATGTTCAGAACTATTACTTTCATCATATCTCGTTTGCTGTCATAAAACCTTGGAACAGTCTTCATCTTCTTCTTTTTATATTTATCATTATATTCAACATACTTATTTCTTATCCAAAAAGGATTACCATCTCTATTTAAAAGGTCTTGACCGTTTTCGTCCACCGCAAGATAATAGTCTTCATCAGGAATTAAAATTTGCCCTAACTCATCATAGATATCAGAATAATATAAAGATTTGAACTTATTGAATTCCTCTGTAAACCCTTCTGAAATAGAGGTTTCACGAAAGGTATCGAGAATGTAACTATATACTTTATTATTTCTCTTTATTTTTTCTTTTATTAATCTCTCATTTTCTTCATAAATCCCTTCAATAGAACTCGTAGTCGGTGGCTTAGAAATCATTTCCCTAAATAAACTCTCAATTAAAGCTATTAAGAAATAGGGTTGACTTGCCTTGAGGTCATAGGATACTAAACTCTGACCATCATACCTTAGAAACTGACGTAATTCCCTTGGAAAATTGCTCAGATTAGTATGTAGCCTTCCATCTGAAGATTCATTTTGAGTTGCATAAAAATTTGATTCTTTGAAGTTTCTTAGTTTATATAAGTTTCTGAAAATATCATCTGTTTTGAAATATGATTGTTTAATAAAATCTAAACTCAAATCATAGTCAACAGTTAACTTGCCATTGTACCAACTCACTAGGTGAGGTAATTTTATGAATAATGCTGGAGATATCTCATACTTTCTGAAACTGATTCTTATCTGGCTAATCAATTGTTCCACGTTTACAGTTGTAAAACTAAAATCTGCATTCCAGATTGCTGTTAAGGCTTCAGAACTAAGTCTGAACATCTTACATCTGCTCTCGTCCTTGAAATTTTTCCACCCTAGATGTTCAATTAAATTTATTTGCTCCAAATAGTTCAAATATTTTGTGTATTTTGATGGGTTATAATACTCGAATATCTGGTGTGGAATTGGTATGTACTCATCAAACAATTCAATGTCCCAATCATTAGAGGTACGGTTAATCACTAACCAAAGAAAAATCTTAGCTATTGTGATATCAAATTTAAAGTCAGGTGCAGTTTCCAGAATTTTCTTATCCAGTAGTTCAACTAATGCTGTTGGAAGTATTACATTTTTGGGATAATATTTAAATTTTGCTTTGTTTTTATTACTCTTACTCATTTTTTTAATTTTTAATAGTTATTAATTATCTAAGTTTTTTCGAAAATTTTTAATGATATACCTGTCACCCTCACCATGAGGATAACTACACTGAAAAAAATAAATGAGCAGAGGATTTTATTAGAGACAATTCACTATAGAAAGTGTACAGAATCTGTCTCTGCCCATTTTTATGGTTTTTGAGGAAAATAAATCCTCCGCATCGTTTTTACCACCTTAATGCAAGCTTATTGCAAACCACGTAAAACGGGCTAAAATCAAAAGGTTGGTGGCTGATTGAACAGCTCTCTTGATACTTATTACTAATTAATTGGCTTCATAGCTGCCTTTATGTCTGACATGAAACAATATGGCTTGCCTTCAATTCTATGAGCTTTTAATGTGCCTTTTTTTACCCAGTTTTCATAGGTGGAAGAACTTATTTCAAGAATTTTACAGACTTCATTTTTATGAACAATTCTATCTTGGTCTATAATAAATTCTTGAAGCTTATTCTCTATACGTTCAAATTGGAATCTGACCGTTTCGTTTAGGATTTGTCTAAGTTTTTCTACTTTAACGATTACTGTGTCGTTGTCTAAAAATGTAATTCCATTCATATTTTATGCTATTTTTAAAGTTGTTATTGTATTAATTGCTTTTGCAAAAGATTTTGCTTGTTTTCTATCTACATCTTGAATGTATTCTCTGAATTGCTTTTCGCTTGTGTGTCCAGACGCTACCATTAAGGTTGAGGTTTCGATTAACCCATAGAAATTAGTACAGAAACTCCTCCTACAGCAATGTGATGTAATCAACATGTACTTAGGATACATTCCATATCTTTTTCTAATTTTCCCATTTTTGTCTGCTGATGATATACCGCCTTCGCACATTTCATTAATTCCAGCGATTTCTACTACTTTTTTGATGTATTCATTAAATCTCTGGTCGGTAATTTTTCTTGGAAAATTCCAATCCCTCTTTTTTAGAATACTAACAATTTTAGGATGAAGAGCTAGCCTAAGAATTTTTTTGGTTTTTTCCTGTTGAAAGCAGATGAAATATGTTTGAACGCCTTCAACTATTTCTTCTTCTATCATTGAAATGTTAAATCTCAATAGGTCAGAGGCTCTTTGTCCACAAAATGCACCAATGATTAACCAATCTCTAGCATTGTCTAGATAGTCATGTTCATACTGCTGCTTCTCAATGATGTTAAGTTCATCAAAAGATAATACAGGGAATTTTTTTCTTTCCATTTTCAATTTAATAAATCTTAATCCAGCATTGTATTGTTGCCCGTTTGCAGCTGAATGAAAAACCATTGTTTTTATTAATTTGAAATTCCTGTTGGTGTAACTTGGTAGAAATTCTTCAATGAAAGTGCAATAATTATCAAATGTTCTTTGAAAACTGGCATCTACTTCTGTAAGTAATGGAGGTTTAATTCCTTCGTGTTCAAAAAGTTTTTCGAGAATTTTAATGATTGATTTTGTCTTTTTTACTATTGCAATTTTAACTTTACCTTTACGAAATTCTTCTTCCTTAAAGGCTAGGTAATCTTTTGCACAGTCCATTAAATCAAATGGTTTTTCTTCTTCTACATAAAACCTTTCTGGAAAAATGATTTTCTGAACCCATTCTTTGTTGATGCTAGTTTTGTCTGATTTGTTGTAAGCTTCTTCGATTGATTCTGCTATATTTTGCAACACTCGATTTTTTTTGGAATTAGCCAATATTCTATCTCTTGCTTTGACATCTCTAGTTTGAACTACTTTTCCATTTTTTATTTCCTCAATCACTGTTAAACAAGAACCGTTTTTTGCATCCCAGTCATTAAGATTTACTTGTTGATTCGTTGCAGATGTAATATCTAATCTGCGTCCTTCACGAACTCTTACAAGTATTGTGTTTTTACCCTCTTTTGGGTTTTTTAAATAAAATTTTACTGTAATCATAAATTGTTTTTTTAGTTAATTTTTTAAAATAACAGTAGAATCTTTGTCAATGAAACAATACAGAAAGGCTGGGTTTAGGACTGCCAGTGGGAAAAATAAAAGTGAAAAAAGTACATGGGAATGTTAAAGAGATTTTGAATCTCAGTGCTTTAATTTTTGCTCTTGATAGCCGAATCCATTCCTTACGGAATTGTACCACCTTCCCAGAAGCTCTGGAGGTTGGTTGTGGAGCTTATTGCTAAGCGCCCTCATTCTAATGATTCAAATGTCAAAGTACGTCTGCTCTAATTGACAATGCAAACTTACGAAATTTAACACAATCTACCAAAATTTTAACAAACTTTAACTTTTATGAATGGTTTTTATTTGTATTTTACGCACGTGCGTGAGAGTGAGCGCAAAATATAGGTTTTTCACATAAATTTATTATCTTGCGTATAAAATTAAATTAATGAACCATGCTATTCATAATAAGCTTGTTTCCTTCATTTGGGGCATAGCTGATGATTGCCTTAGGGATGTATATGTAAGAGGGAAATATAGAGATGTAATCTTACCAATGGTAGTGCTGAGAAGACTGGATGCATTACTGGAACCCACTAAAGAAGCTGTTTTAGAAGAGGTTAAATTTCAGAAAGAAGTAATGAAGTTTACGGAGTGGGATGACAAGGGAATGTCAGCTGCATCAGGATTTGTTTTTTATAATACGAGTGAGTGGACGCTTCAGAAGCTATATGCTACAGCCACCAATAGTCAACAGATATTATTGGGGAACTTCCAGGATTACTTAAATGGTTTCAGTGCGAATGTACAGGAGATTATCAATAAGTTTCAACTGAGAAGACAGATAAAACATATGGCAGACAAAGATGTGCTGCTGGATGTTTTGGAAAAATTCACTTCACCTGATATCAATCTTACCCCTTTTGAAAAACTTGACACGCAGGGAAGAAAACTACCTGCATTGACCAATCTAGGAATGGGATATGTTTTCGAAGAGCTTATCAGAAGATTCAATGAAGAGAACAACGAAGAAGCTGGAGAGCATTACACCCCTAGAGAAGTTATAGATTTGATGACTCACATTGTTTTTGAACCTATCAAGAACGCTATACCAGCGGTAATGACCATTTATGACCCTGCATGCGGAACTGGAGGTATGCTTACTGAATCTGAAAACTTTATAGTAGACCCAGAAGGTGAAATAAAAGCTACTAAAGCAGATATTTATCTGTTTGGTAAAGAGGTGAATGATGAAACCTATGCCATCTGTAAATCAGATATGATGATTAAGGGTAAAAACCCTGAACACATCAAAGTAGGGTCTACGCTTTCTACGAATGAGTTTGCAGGGACAACCTTTGATTTTATGCTATCAAATCCACCTTATGGAAAAAGTTGGGCTTCTGAGCAGAAATATATCAAGGATGGCAAAGAAATCATTGACCCTAGGTTTCAGATAAGATTAAAAAATTATTGGGGTGAAGAGGAAGATGCAGATGCGGTTCCTAGAAGCAGTGATGGTCAGTTACTTTTCCTCATGGAAATGGTAGACAAGATGAAACCTCTTACTCAAAGTCCTATGGGAAGCCGTATTGCTTCAGTACACAATGGTTCCAGTTTGTTTACAGGTGATGCTGGTGGTGGCGAAAGCAACATCAGAAGATTTATTATAGAAAATGATTTGTTGGAAGCCATTATTCAGCTTCCTAACAATATTTTTTATAATACGGGAATCACTACCTATATCTGGATTTTATCTAATAAAAAATCTCAGAAAAGAAAAGGAAAAGTACAGCTGATTGATGCCAGCGAAATGTACCAGAAACTGAGAAAAAATCTCGGGAATAAAAACTGTGAACTGACACAACAGCATGTTAAAGATATCTTGAACTGTTATCTGGAACTTCAGGAACTGGATAGAAAAGAAACAGGAAATCTGGCAAGTAAGATTTTTGATAATGAAGATTTCGGCTACTATAAAGTGAATATTGAAAGACCAAAACGTCTGAAAGCACAATTTACCACTGAAAAGATAGAAAGCTTAAAGTGGGATAAAGGCAATCCAGATTTCAGTAAAGAACTCTTTGAAAAATATGGACAGGAAGTATATCAGGGTCTCGAAAAACATAAAAAGGAAATCTCTGATTATGTAGAGAAAAAAGAGCTGGGTATTAACCCGAAACAACTGGCTGCTTTCCTGAAAAAAGAAACTTGGGAGAAACAGGAAATGCTATACCAGACAGCTAAAAGATTAATGGAAGTTCTGGGGACAGAAACATACACTAATTTCAATCTTTTTACAGATAAAGTAGATGAGGTTTTAAAACAAGACAAAACCAAGCTCTCTGCCACAGAGAAAAAACAGATTCTGGATGCGGTAAGTTGGTATGATGAACAAGCAGATAAAGTGGTGAAAAAGGTTGAAAAACTGAATGACAAGAAATTGTCTGAGCTATTAGAATTCCTAGGTTGCACTAAAGAAGATTTGCCTTATTACGGATATTTTCCAACTGAAAAAGCAGGGGAATACACCATTTATGAAACAGAATCTGACTTAAGAGACAGTGAGAGCATTCCACTGAAAGAAAATATACAGGAATATTTCTTAAGAGAAGTAAAACCTTATGCCGAAGAAAGCTGGATTGCATTGGATTCTGTAAAAATAGGCTACGAACTGAGCTTTAACAAATACTTCTACGAGCCAGCACCACTAAGAACTTTGGATGAGGTGACAGATGATATTTTGGCACTGGAAAAAGAAGGAGACGGATTGCTGGCTGAAATCTTAAATTTTTAGGGATGAAGCGCTACGAGAAATATAAAGACAGTGGGGTAAAATGGTTGGGAGAAATTCCTGAGCATTGGGAAATACGAAAATTGAAGTGGATTTTTACTGAAAAGAAGAAAGTAACCAATCCAACTCTTAACTGTGGTTCAATTAGTTTTGGAAAAGTTGTTTACAAAGATGATGAAAAGATACCCGAAGCAACAAAAAAATCATACCAAGTCGTAAATAAAGGTGAATTTCTTTTGAATCCACTTAACTTAAATTATGACTTAAAAAGTTTAAGAATTGCTCTTTCGGAAATAGATGTTGTTGTTAGTTCAGGATATATAGTTCTTCAAAACCAAATTCAAATTCATAAAGATTACTACAAATGGCTTCTTCATATTTATGATATTCTATATATGAAAACATTAGGAGCGGGAGTTAGACAAACAATTAATTTTTATGATATTTCTGAAAGTTTACTTTGCTTGCCAGGAGATGAAGAACAAAAAGCCATAGCAGAATTTCTGGACGATAAAACCACCAAAATAGACCAACTCATTGCCATCAAGGAAAAGGAAATAGACTTGCTGAAAGAGAGACGGCAAATTCTTATCCAAGAACTGGTGACAGGTAAAAAAATCTGGGATGGAAACAAATGGACAAAACCCACAAAAACTAAAGACTCTGGTGTAGATTGGATTGGCGAGATTCCTGAAGATTGGGAGGTTAGAAAGTTGAGATTTGATTTTAAGTTGGGGAAAGGTTTAACAATCACAAAAGAAAACTTAACAGATGAAGGAGTTCTAGTTGTAAATTATGGGGAGATTCATTCTAAAT
>JAYRDY010000063.1:0-11213 GCA_041909215.1 Cloacibacterium sp.
AAAACAAGGGTATTGAGCAAAATAACAGCATTAACTTTCATTCAGTTTGTAAATGTTTTTGTTTTCAATAGAAAAATGAATAGACTTAAAATTGAATTAATTTAATAATGCACTACGAGTTATCACCAATATTTCTATAGATATTAGAATATCCAGAAGTATATGGTATGTTCTGATAGAATAATAAACCATTGGTTTTCTTATTATAATAATCTATCTCCCCAGTAATTCTATTATTAAATAAACCAAAATCAAGGCCTATATCTGTCTGATTTGATTTTTCCCAAGTAAGATCACCATTTTCTGGTTGTGATGGCTCAATGGCTGGTAATTGTTTATAAGATGCAGCATTCCACAAGTCACGAGACGCAAAATTACCAATCTCTGCATTACCAGTTTGGCCCCAGCTCGCTCTTAATTTTAAGAGAGAAATAACGTTAGAAGCAGACAAGAAATCTTCTTTTGAAAGCACCCAACCTGCAGAAAACGCTGGGAAAGTACCATATCTATTTGCTTTACCAAATCTTGAAGAACCGTTCTCTACGTATAGATGCTTTTAATAAATATTTCCCTTGATAATCATAATTTGCTCTAGCAAAATAAGAGAAGAAAGAATATTCTGACGCGTTTCCTTCTCCTGCATTTATTTCTCCTGCACTATCTATATTTTGGAAATCATCTGATGGAAATTTAATCCCTGTAACACTGCCATATTCTCTTCTGTTTTTATTGAGTTCTGTCCCTGCAATTGCGCTAAAATTATGCGATCCTAGCTTCAGGTTATAAGATAGATAGTTTGAAAAAATTATGTTTTCTGTATCTACCCAAGAATTAAATGCATAACCATCTGTTGACATAAAAGGAGCTTTTTTCCCTCTATACTCTTTTTCTTTTTGGTTATAATAGTCATATCCAAAATCTGAGTTGAAGGTTAAATTTTTGGTAATCTTATACTCTCCGAATAACTTACCCGTAACTCTTTTTATAAGGGTATTGTATTTTGAATATTTATCTTCTAACAAAAAGTTAGCATAAGTTGTACCATCAAAAGGCTCCCCATCAACAAAAGCTGGCGAAATAGGCGCTAATGCAATGGCTTGCATTGGGGTTGTAAATTGGTTATCATTAGAAACCCTATCTATACTTGTTCTAGAAAACCCTAAATTTAACCCTAACTTGAGTTTGTTGGTTACGTTAGCACTAACGTTCAATCTAGCAGTATTTCTATCTAAATCATTTTTTCTTACAATCCCTTTCGTATCATTGTTAGAAGCGGTGAACATGTAATTGTATTTATCATCACCTCCTGAAACTGAAAAATCTGCATCTCTTACAGAACCTTTCTGGAAAATATAATCTTGCCAATCGGTATCTATTTCACCATTTCTCCAATCTGTATAATTAGAATATCTGTTGAGTCTTGTAATAACAGAACTTTCTTTTCCTACATTTCTACCAGCTTCTAAAAACAATTCTACATATTGTTTTGCATTTAAAAACTTCATTTTATTAGTAGGTGCACTAAAACCTTGTGATAAATTTAAGGTTAATTTCGGTTTACCTTTTTTACCCGTTTTAGTTGTAATTAATACTACACCATTGCTTCCTCTAGAGCCATAAATTGCTGCGGAAGAAGCATCTTTCAAAATTTCTATTGATTCTATTTCTGTAGCACTCAAGGTTACCAAAGGATTTACTGGTGCTCCGTTGGTTGACTCATCATTATTAATCATTGGGATTCCATCAATAACATATAACGGACTGGTGCCTGCACTAATACTTGCAGAACCTCGTACATTAATATTAAAGCCAGACTCTAGTTTTCCGTTGGTTTGGTTTACCCTAACCCCGGCAGCTTTCCCCACCATTGCATTTTGGAAGTTGGCATTTGGAACCTCTTTTAATGATTCCGAACTAATTTTAGCTACATTATCGGTAAGTTTTGCTTTTGTAGATTTACCGTAACCTACAACTATTACTTCATCTATTTTTCTTTCTGTCGTAGTAGTGTCTTTTTTCTGACCGTACACTCCCACTCCTATGAAAAATAATGACGCAACAGATAATTTTAGTACATCTTTTCTCATATCAATTAATTTTGTTCAATATTAATAAATTTTATTATTTTAACAAAATTTTAACACTTAAAAATTCAAAATAAGCCTTATTCGTTAATATTTAATTAACAAAAAACAGTTTTTGCGTAATTTTTAGTAATTAAAATTTAAATTTTTCTCCGTTTAGATAGATATCTAACGTAATTCCTTGTGCACCAAGCTTCTGCGATTTAAGCTTCTGCGAACGACGAGGATTTTTAAAAACAATAACCTGAGCTCTACCAACTACTTCTGCCTCATTATTATTTTTAACCAAAATAGCAGTCCCCTCATCAATCCCAATTCCTTGGTAAGTAGGATTTTCAATAATTAAAGAAAGAAGCCTGTTATATCTGCTTCGCACAACGAAATGCTGATCTATAACCGCAGAATTAATAAAACCCATTCCCGTAGAAACTTCTACATTCTTGGGTTCTATGTTATCAAAAGTATTCTCGTAATCTTTGTATTTGAGTTGATTACCGGTAATCATCACCTCACTCATTATCGCAGCACCTGCGCTGGTCCCAGCAATCATGTTTCCATTTTTGTAAGACTCCTTCAAGATATTTTTCACTTCGGGATAGGCATTAATAATATCCATAAAAACCACCTGATCTCCTCCACCTACATAAATTAATTTGGCCTTTTTTAAAGAATCTAATTTAGACTGAGGTAATTTTTCCCCTTTTTTGAAGGCAAAATCTATGGCTTTTAAATTTCTCTTTTCAAACTGTTGTTTAGCATAATAAAAAGAAGAATCTTGCTCTGCACTAGCCTGAGGGAAAATAGCAACCATTTCGCCAGGATTAAGCCCCGCCTCTTTCACCATTCTATCCACCAAAAAATCTGGCCTAGAACCTCCACCAATAATAAAAAGTTTGCCTTTATTGTTCTGTGAAAAACATAAATTAAAAAGTAAAGCAACTGCGACTAATAAAAACTTCTTCATCTTACTTTATTTATAAATTTCAATTGTTATTTCTCCGTCTTCTGTAACTGTACCTCTGTACATCCCTTCTGTATTGAAAGTCATTGCCACATTTCCGTTTTTATCTAATGCAATTATACCGCCATCACCGCCTAATTTTTCAATTTCTTGCATTACTTCTTCTGTAGCTGTTTTTACGTCTTTATTTTGATATTCATATTTAGCAGCAACCGTTCTTGCCGCCGATGTTCTGATGTAAAACTCTCCCCAACCTGTTCCAGAAATACCAACGTTTTGGTCGGCATAAGTCCCAGCTCCAATAATAGGCGCATCTCCAACTCTTCCGTACTTTTTGTTCGTCATTCCGCCTGTGGAAGTACCTGCGGAAATATTACCTTCTTTGTCTAAAGCTACACAACCAACCGTTCCAAATTTTTTGTCCACCCAATAATAACTTGGGTAATGCTGGTTATTCATTGCATTAGGTTGATTGGCCTTCAGCTCAGATTTTTTAACTTTTTGGAGTGCATCCCATCGGTGTTTAGTCCAGAAATATTTAGGATTTACGATTTCTAATCCCTGATTCTTAGCAAATTGCTCTGCACCTTTACCAATCATCATTACATGTTCTGATTTTTGCATAACCGCTAAAGCAGCTTTTATAGGATTTTTAACCACAGTAAGCCCAGCAACTGCGCCTGCAGATTTATCTTTACCATACATTACAGATGCATCCAGCTCGTTTCGGCCATCACTTGTAAAAACAGCACCTTTGCCTGCATTAAAAAGCGGACTGTCTTCCATTACGACTATCGCAGCTTCTACCGCTTCTAGAGAAGATTTCCCTTCTTTTATTTTTTCATAAGACGTTGTGAGCGCTTCTTTCAATTTAGCTCTGTACTGCTCTTCCAATTCTGGTGACATCTCCTTTTTAAGAATTGTACCTGCACCACCATGAATTACAACTACATATTTTTTTTGAGCTGAAAACAACACTGAAAAACACACCGAAAACAATAGTAAAATTTTATTCATCCTTATCATTATTTAAAAACAAGTGCTAAAAATATAAAAAAAATCATAAATTAAACCACAATACTCAAAATAAAATAATATTTAGAGTAAACTCAACAAAACTAAATATCAATAATTACATTTTAGTAACAATTAGGATGTTTTATCTAAAACTCATCAAAAAAAACATCAAGAATGAGTAGAAAAATAAATTGATGCACAATTTATTCTGTTTTATGACAAATAAATACTTATAAATTTCTATTTTTACTCTCTAAAATTAATTTCTGATAAGTTTCAGAGCGTTTTTACTTAACTTTTTTATTAAAAATGAATATAGCATATTTCGGGAGCGAAGCATCTAACACGCACATTGTAGCCTTACAATTATTTGAAAATGAAAACCTTATATCAAAAGCTACGATTTTAGATTGTTTCAGAGCGGTTGAAAATGGCGAGATTGAAAAAGCGGTAGTCCCTTTAGAAAATTCAATTGAAGGCACTGTATCTACCACTTTAGATTTTTTGTATGAATTTGAAGGCATTAAAATTGAAGCTGAAGCGGTAATGCCCATCACGCATCACCTAATGATACATCCCGATAATCAAGAAATCGAAAAAATATATTCTCACCCGCAAGCTTTGGCGCAATGCTATCATTTTTTAAATAATCAATACAAAGAAGTTATTAAACAAGAATTTGGCTCTACTGCTGCTGCTGCAAAAAGAGTGGCCGAAAATCCAGAAAAAAAATACGCTGCCATCGCCAATTTATACGCCGCAAAATATTATAACCTAAAGGTTTTACACACTAACATTCAGGATTTTGAACAAAACCACACCAAATTTATTGTGATTTCTAAAAAGGAACAAAATTTAAGCTTTGATAAAAATAAAATCGCGGAAAAAACTTCTTTAATTCTTACTTTACCCGAAGATCACGCAGGAGGTTTACACCAAGTTCTTTCGGTTTTTGCATGGCGAAAAATGAACCTTACCAAAATTGAAAGCAGAACTTTGAAAACAGGTTTAGGCAATTATTTTTTCTTTATTAATATTGATGGAAATTGGGAAAGTGTACTCCACAAAAACGCAATTGAAGAACTGAATTCTATTGGTGTAGATGTAAAATTTTTAGGCCATTACAACGAATATCTTTTGGAAGGTTAAAAACAAACGAATGAGTTTAAAAACTGAAATTCTGACCGATTTTTCAATTTAAATTATTCAAAACAAGACATTTTTACCACTCATTTTCAAATAGTTATGAAATTTTGTCGCTTTTTTCAAGTGGCATTTTTTTTGTGAATCATCAGATATAACAATTAAATTTATTAAAATGTTTAACCCAAAAAATATTCACAAAATGACACTAATAAAAAGAAACCCAAACACACCTGCTTTTGTAAATTTATTTGATGATTTTTTTGCAAAAGATATGTTTAATTGGAACGACAAAAACTTCACTGAATTTGGCAATACTTTACCATCCGTGAACGTAAAAGAAAACAACCAGAATTTTGATATAGAATTAGCCGTTCCTGGAATGAAAAAAGATGATTTCAAAATCAGTCTAGACAGAAACATCTTAACCATTTCTTCTGAAACCAAAACAGAACACGAACAAAAAGACGAAAACGGAAAATACACCAGAAGAGAATTTAATTACAGTTCTTTCAGCAGATCATTTACTCTGCCATCACAAATGGTTGATGCAGAAAAAATTGAAGCCAATTACACCGATGGAATTCTAAAAATTATGATTCCTAAGAAAGTAAAAGAAGAGGCTTCTGTAAAAACCATAGAAATTAAATAGTTTTTTCACATTCATATTTCATATTAACCGAAAAAGCGAGGCTGTTGCAGTCTCGCTTTTTTGTTTTTAGTTAAAAAGATTATTGAAAATTATTCTTCCAAAAGTTTTTTAATATCTTCAATCAGAATTTTTCTATCTGGTTGATATTTACCATTCAGTTTAGGTTTTGTGCCGTTTTCATCTTCATAATTTAACCCAGAATAATAGAGAATGGGCAAACCATCTTTCCCGAATCTGCATCTTACATTTCCATTTTTATCCACTAAAGCTATCATTCCGCTGTGATTAAGGTTTTCTGCCTTGTCATTTTTATTGCCTACATAAATATCAAATTCATTAGCAAGTTTACCGATATAATCTCTATCGCCCGTAAGAAAATACCAATTCGGGTTCTTAACCCCCAATTTTTTAGCATGTTCTTTCAAAAATGCAGGCGTATCATTTTCAGGATCTATCGTTATGGAAACAATCCCAAAATCTGAATTATTAATTTCTTTATCAACAAACTTCAAATTACTGTTCATTACCGGACAAATCGTAGCACATCTTGCATAGAAAAACTCCACAACATAAACTTTCCCAGCCAAATCTTTATTGGTAATTTTCTTGTTATTTTGGTCTGTTAATTCAAAATCGGGAGCCTTCATCACGGTGTGCAAACTTTTTTTAAAAAAGTAATTTCCTGCCACAAATACCAAAACAATAGCCGCTAAAGCCATCATTTGATACATCAGCATCTTGCTCATCCCAAACTTAGGTTTACTTTTCGTATTAGAACTCATTTTATTTTACAGCATATTTTTCTGGATCTTTCTTAAATTCGTCTTTGCACATAGAATTACAAAAACCATACGTTTTGCCTTTGTAATTAGCAGTATCTTTTAGATGTTCCGCAGTTTTCATTCCACAAATTGGATCTTCTGCATTTACAACTTTCACGTTCAGTTTTTCAGCATTTTCAGAATGCATTTTAGAGTGATCTACTTTTTTCACCTCCATATTTTCTTTTTTGCAAGCAACTAAAGTTAAAGCAGAAATTGCTGCGATACAATATATTGTTTTCATTGATTTATTTCTTTTTTAAATATTTTTTTGGAGATTTCTTGAAGGTTTCTTTGCAACGCGTATTGCAGAAACCGTACACTTTTTTCTTGTACGTAAGCGTATCTTTAAGAAATTGTGCGGTTTTCATCCCGCAGATAGGATCTTCCTCATTCACCACTTTTACGTTTAGTTTTGCAGATTGAGGTTTTTGTTTCATTGAAGCGTTTGGCGATTCTTGAGAAAAAGCCAAAACAGACACTGCAACCAATGCAGCGGTTAATATATTTTTCATTTTATTTGAATTTAAAAAAGTTAATGATTGATTATTTTATTGAAAATTGATTTCAATTTCTTCATCAGAAATTAAAAAAAACTCACCATTATTCTGATTTTTAAAATCTAAACAAGCGGCGGATGAAAAACATCCTGATAGAAAGGATTTACAAAAAAATTGAAATGATTCTTGTAATTATTTTGAATGTATTTTTCCTCCGAAAATACAAGTACAGAATCCCAACCATCATTCATTACAAAAAAATCTACCGCAGTTATTTGTATTTTTGATGTTTTAGCGGTTTGATTTTCAGACGACTTCAAAACTTCTTTTTTTACATAACATTTCCCGTTACAACGAAGTTCTGGTTTGCTTTTGTTCTCGCAAAGTTGAGTAGAAATAAATTCGTAATTTACAACATAATCTAAGATGGGCATTGCGGTTCTCAGCGCCAAAATCATCAATAAAAATATGGAAATTACAGTTCTCATCTTTAAGAATCACAAATTTAATCAATTAAAAATAGAATTGATGTCATTTTAATAACTTTAACTGAGGTTAAATCTAAAAATACCTTCCCTTCCATTTTTTCTCCATTTCTTCACGAATTTTCTTTTCCGTAGCATTTTCGCCAGGTTCGTAAAATTGAGTACCAGAAATTTTTTCGGGTAAAAACTCCTGATTTACAAAATTTCCTTCGTAAGAATGCGCGTATTGATAGTCTTTTCCGTAGTCTAAATCTTTCATTAACTTGGTTGGTGCATTTCTTAGATGCAACGGAATAGGCAAATTACCCGTTTGTTTTACGACAGCAAGAGCCGCATCAATAGCTTTGTAAGTAGAGTTAGATTTTGGTGAACAAGCCAAATAAACCGCAGTTTCACTCAAAATAATTCTAGATTCTGGATTTCCGATAACATTCACCGCCTGAAAACAATTATTGGCCACCGACAAAGCATTTGGATTGGCTAAACCAATATCTTCGGCAGCTAAAATGAGCATTCTACGGGCAATAAACTTCACATCTTCGCCACCAGCAATCATTCTGGCAAGCCAATACACCGCTCCATTTGGATCTGAGCCTCGCATCGACTTAATAAACGCCGAAATAATATCGTAATGTTGCTCTCCGTTTTTATCATAAAGCGCCATCGTTTCTTGCAAAACCGATAAAACATCTTCATTGGTGATTTCTTTTTCTTTTACATTTTTGAACTGATTCAAAACCAATTCTATAGAATTGATGAGCTTTCTGGCATCACCACCTGAATATTGAATGAAAGCTTCTTTTTCTTTCAGTTGAAAATGGGTATTTTCTTCTAGATTGTACTTTGAGACGGCAATTTCTGCTAATTCTTCGAGCTTTTCATAGGTTAAAGACTTCAAGATATAAACCTGACTTCTCGATAAAAGTGCCGAAACCACTTCAAAACTTGGGTTTTCTGTAGTAGCACCAATTAAAACAATCCAACCTTTTTCTACCGCATGAAGCAAAGAATCTTGTTGAGATTTATTAAAACGATGAATTTCATCAATAAATAAAATGGGCGATTTACCTGAGAAAAGATTTTGTTTTTTAGCATCCTCAATTACTTCTCTCACCTCTTTTACGCCGCTGGAAACCGCAGAAAGTTTAAAAAACTTTCTCCCTGATTTTTCTGAAATAATTTCCGCTAAAGTGGTTTTCCCAGTTCCTGGTGGCCCCCAAAGTATAAGAGAATTTAGCGTATCATTTTCAATCATTTTTCGGATGGTACCATTTTTACCCGTAAGGTGCTCTTGCCCCAAAACATCATCTAGTGTTTTAGGTCTAAGTTTTTCGGCTAAAGGAATATTTTGGTTCAAAATTTTGAGTTTAAGGTTCAAAGTTAAGAAATCTCTAATTTCAAACTCAACATTTCAAATTAAAAAACTATTTTTGCAAGGAAATGCTCAACAAAATTCTCATATTTCCTTTGATTGTTTTGATAAAAATTTATCAATACGGAATTTCTCCATGGTTAGGGAAAAATTGTAGATATGAGCCAACTTGTTCTCATTATACACTGGAAGCGTTGAAAGTTCATGGTGTTTTCAAAGGATTATACTTGAGTGCAAAAAGAATTTCGCGTTGTCATCCATGGGGAGGACATGGTTATGATCCAGTTCCTCCAAAAAATGAACAATAAGTAATTTTCAAAATTTATAATCTTAAATTTTGTAACAATTTTAAAAATTTTTAACTAAATAGATAATAAAAAAATAAATGAATTTAGCTACACTATTATTTTACACTTGGAATCCTTCTAAAGGAATAGAAATTGGCCCCTTTGAATTGTTTAACTATACAATTGGACCTTTTACACTTCATTATTATAGTTTAATGTTTGTTTTGGCATTCGGAATTGGATATTTTCTATTTATTAAAATGTTTAAAATAGATCATGAAAGCGATAAAAACCTAGACACAATTTTTACTTGGACTTTACTAGGAACTATATTAGGAGCTAGATTAGGACATGTAATTTTCTACCAGCCAGAACTTTTCAGAGAAGATTTTTGGAGTGTATTTTTACCTATTAAAACACATCCTCATTTTGAATTCACAGGATTTTCTGGTTTAGCAAGTCATGGTGCAGCATTAGTTTTGGTACCTTCTACTATATACATTGCTATAAAAGTTTTGAAAAAAAATCCTTTTTGGTTGCTTGATAGATTAGCAATTACTGTAGCATTAGCAGGTTTTTTTATAAGAATTGGTAATTTTTTCAATTCTGAAATTGTAGGAAAACCAGCGCCAAACTTTCCTTTTGCAGTTCAATTTCCTCAAGACCACAGTTATGGAGATATTGTTCCGAGATATCCTACCCAATTATTCGAGGCGTTTTCTTACCTCGCTTTGTTTTTTGTAATGTGGGGAATCTATCTTTACACCAAGAAAAAGTACAACCAAGGTTGGCTTTTCGGGTTTTTCTTTGCTGTTTTGTGGAGCATAAGATTTTTGGTAGAATTTTTAAAAGAACCACAAGGTGACGAAAAAATTACTCTAGGAATTCTCAATACAGGACAAGTTTTGTCGATTCCTTTAATTATCATCGGAATTATTTGTATGATTTATTCTAAAAATTACAAATACGAAGAAAAAGTAGAAGTAGAAGCATAAAATAAAGGAACCCAATTGTGGTTTCCTTTTTTAATATCTTAATTCTTTGAAAACTTCCGAAATATTTACAATAACATCAGTTGCCAACATTGATTCTTTTGACAAATCTTGTGCTGTAATATCTCCTGATTTTCCGTGAAGCCAAACTCCGAAAATCGCAGAATTTTTTGATGAATAACCTTGTGATAAAAACGAAGTGATCATTCCCAACAAAACATCTCCACTTCCACCTTTTGCTAAACCAGAATTACCAGTAATATTGTAGAAAACTTCATTTTCTGGAGTGACAATTTGGGTGCGATGGTCTTTCAAAACGATAAAAATTTCTAATTCTTTGGCTTTTTGTTTGGCTAAATTTAATCTTTCAAAAGAGTTTTCAGTTTTCCCGAAAAGTCTTTCAAATTCTTTCGGATGTGGCGTTATTATAGAATTTTTCGGAATCAATTTCAAATTTTCCGTATTTTTTGAAATTAAATTCAAAGCATCTGCATCGAGAACCAAAGGTTCGTTATACGTTTGCAAAAAATGTAGAAATTTTTCTTCCGTTTCGTAATCTGTTCCCAAACCTGGCCCAATTCCGTAAGTGAAATCATTTTCAACTTCAAAATTTTTGACAAAATCTTCGCCTCCGTATAAATACATTGCTTCCGGACAAGTAGTTTGCAGAATTTCGTAACCACATTTCGGAGCGAGAACGTACGTTAAACCACTTCCTGTTCTTAATGCAGATTTTGTTGCCAAAATTGCGGCACCTATTTTCCCAAAACTTCCTGCAACTATACAAGTTTTCCCAAAATTTCCTTTGTGAGAAAATTCGTTTCTGGGTTGGTAGATTTTTTTGATTACATTTTCGTCAATAATATAATTTTCGGTTTCGGTTTTATTAATAAAATCTT
>JAYRDY010000064.1:0-11138 GCA_041909215.1 Cloacibacterium sp.
ATCCTAATAATTTTACTTTCGGAACTACTTTTGGCGACCATATGCTAATTTGTGAATATGAAAACGGTGCTTGGGGAGAGCCTAAAATTATGCCTTATGGACCGCTTCCTATAACGCCAGCAAATATGACTTTTAATTACGGACAAGCTTGTTTCGAAGGAATGAAGGCTTATAAAGACGAAAATGATGATGTATTCTTGTTCCGCCCAGAGAAAAATTTTGCTAGGATTAATAAATCTGCCACAAGATTGGCAATGCCAGAAATTCCTGAACATGTTTTCTTGGATGGTCTTAAAGCTTTAATTGATATTGATAGAAATTGGATCCCAAAAGGAGAGGGGAAATCTTTATACATTCGTCCGTTGATTTTTGCAACAGAAGAAACGCTTAAAGCGAGAATTTCTACAAAATATATGTTTGCGATTATTACTTCGCCAGCTCAAATGTATTATGCAGAGCCAGTTGCAGTAAAAGTATCAGATCATTACTCTCGTTCTGCGGAAGGTGGTGTTGGTTCTGCTAAAGCAGCGGGTAACTATGCAGGGAGTTTTTATCCGACTCAATTAGCGAACGATGAAGGTTATGACCAGTTAATTTGGACTGATGATGCTACGCATACCAAGTTTGAAGAAAGTGGCACAATGAACGTATTCGTAAGAATTAACAATACGATTATGACGCCGAAAACGTCTGAAAAAATTCTTGATGGGGTTACTAGAGATTCTTTCTTGAAATTAGCTGAAAGCAAAGGTTATGATGTAAAAGTTGGAGATGTTTTGGTAAACGATGTTAAAGAAGCTGCTAAAAACGGAACGCTTAAAGAAGCTTGGGGTGTTGGTACAGCTGTTGTAACTACTGTTTTCAAACAAATAGCTTTTGGTGATGAAAAGTTTGACTTGCCAATGCTATCAGAATCAGAAAGCTATGCGCTTACTTTAAAGAAAGCTTTAGTAGATATTCAAACGAATAAATCTGAAGATCCTTTCGGATGGAGAGTTAAAGTTGAAAATAAAAACTAATATTATAAAATTTAAGTATTAATATAGAAACCGAGGAAAACTTTTTCTCGGTTTTTTCGTTTTATTTTCTAAGATATTATTATTACTTTCGCATTCTGTATGAAAAAGGTAGTTTTTTTCGCTGTTTTTTTATTGATTTCTTGTGTTAAAAACTCGCAAGTACATCCTCCAGTTGGTGGTGTTTTAACGGAAAAAGATTTAGAAACTTCAAAAAATAGAGCAAAAGGCTTAAATATATTAGAAAGAAAGCAGATTCAGGATTGGATAGATCATCAAGAGAAAAAATTCTATTCTACAGGATTAAATTATTGGACAAATATTGAAAATTCTGAAGCCAGAATAAAGAAAAAAGATGGCGAATTGGTTTCTTATCAATATGATTTGTATGATTTTAACCAAGAAAAATTATACGAAAAACCCATTCAAAACATTAATGCTCCATTAGGTAAATTTGACGAATTAAAAGCGGTAGATGATGCAGTGCGCTATATGAACAAAGGCGAAGAAGCAACACTTTTAGTGCCTTCAGTCCTTGCTTATGGCACTTATGGTGATGATGAAAAAATACCCAATGACATGCCTTTAATTATTAAACTTAAAATTTTATAAACAATACATGAAAAGATTTATTTTATTAGTATTAGCAATAATTTCAATAACGAGTTGTACTCCAATTTATAAAAAAATGAATATAGACAAAGATTTTTACAACGGTCTTCAAGACGGTGTATATGCAAAAATGGAAACTTCTAAGGGCGAATTAATTATCCAGTTTTTTGATCAAGAAGCGCCTGTAACTGTAGCTAATTTCGTTGGTCTTGCACAAGGAACCATCGAAAACAAAGCAAAAGCAAAAGGAGTTCCTTATTATGATGGGATTGTTTTCCATAGAGTTATCAAGAACTTTATGATCCAAGGAGGTGATCCTCAAGGAACAGGAATGGGGGATCCTGGTTATAAGTTTGATGATGAGAAAAATAATCTAAAACACGAAGGTAAAGGTTATCTTTCAATGGCGAATTCTGGTCCAAATACCAATGGTTCTCAGTTTTTCATTACAGAAGTTCCTACACCTTGGTTAGACGGAAGACACACCATTTTTGGTAAAGTAATCAAAGGTGATGATGTAATTGATGCCATTGCTAATGCAGAAACCGGCGCTCAAGACAGACCAAAAGAAGAAATTAAAATTGTAAAAGTTACAGTATTTACTAAAGGAGATGCTTACGAGAAATACGATGCTGCTAAAATTTTTAATGAAGGAAAATCTAAAATTCAAGAAAATAACAAAGCTTACAACGCTAAACTAGAAGCTGAAGCGGCTAAAAAATTAGAAGATTTAAAAGCTGGAATGACAGCTACACCGTCTGGTTTACTATATAAAATTACTAAATCTAATCCAGAAGGTAAAGCGCCAAAAACTGGAGATATTGTATCTGTGCATTACGCGGGTAAATTAACAAATGGACAAGAGTTTGATAATTCTTTCAAAAGAGGTGAACCTATTGAAATTCCAATCGGAGTTGGACAAGTAATTAAAGGTTGGGACGAAGGAATTCAGCTATTAAAAGAAGGTGAGTCTGCTACTTTATTAATTCCGTCTGAACTTGGGTACGGTGCAAGAGGAGCTGGTGGTGTTATTCCGCCAAATGCTTGGTTAATCTTTGATGTTGAGCTGGTAAAAGTAAAATAATTTACTCTGACATAAAATGTAAAAACGCGCAAACTTGTGCGTTTTTTTTATTTTAATAGAATTGATAAAAAATAAAATTTTGAAATAATTAGACAAAAGTCTTTTTATTTAAGACAAAAGTCTTATATTTGTGTAAAATTTACGTGATGAAAAAAAATAAAACATACTTGCAACAAGAAAAAGAATTGCCAGTTGTAGCAGAGCAAATGGCAGTTTACAATGCTTCTATAGGTTATTCTTCTATTGATGATAAAGGTGTTTTATCAATTATAGATTCTATTAATAGAGGGATTTCTTTTGCTACTTTTGAAGCTATTATTAAAAAATATAGTTTTACGATTCAGAATTGGGCTGAGTTTTTACATATTTCTAATAAAACTTTGTCTCGTTACCAAAAAGAGTCAAAAACCTTTGATGCTCTACAATCGGAGCGTATTTTACAGATTGAAATTCTTTACAGCAAAGGCGAAGCAGTTTTCGGGGACAGAAGTCATTTTACTCAATGGATAGAAACCAAAAATTTAGCTTTAGGAGATATTTTGCCTTTAGATTTGCTAAAAACCTCTTTTGGGATTAATCTTCTTATGGATGAGCTTACGAGAATAGAACACGGTGTTTTAGCTTAATTATGGTAGTTTTTAGACTTTCTAAATCTCAATTTGCGAATGATTTATCTGGCAAAGGAGCAGAATTGGTTGGCGGAAGATGGAACAGCCGAGGAAACGCAATGTTATATACTTCGCAGAGTATTGCGTTGTGTGTTACCGAAATTGCGGTACATGTTCCTTTGGGAATTTTACCGAAAGATTATCAACTGATTCATATTGAAATTCCTGATGGAGATTTTTTAGAATTGAAAAGGTTACCAAAAGATTGGCAGAGTTTTCCTCATTCTAATTCCACACAAATGTTGGGAGATAAATTTCTGAAGGAACATAAGTTTTTAATATTGAAGGTTCCGTCTGCAACAGTTCAGGGAGAATTTAATTATTTAATGAACCCTAGACACAAAGATTTTCATCAAATTAAAATTTTAAAAATAGAAAACTTTAGTTTTGATGAAAGATTGTTTAAAAGATAATTATTGATTTAAGAAGATAATCTTTCTCCACAAGTTTTACAATATCTCGCATCTTCGTCATTTTCGCTGTTGCCACATCTGCTGCACAATCTGGTTTTTGCATTTTTTTTTCTCATTTCAGAAGTTACAATACCTGTAGGAACTGCAATAATGCTATAACCACACAACATTAACACTACGGATAGAAATTTACCCAAAGGAGTTACTGGCGAAATATCGCCATAACCTACAGTAGTAATGGTTACAACAGCCCAATAAATAGAAGTAGGGATGTCTATAAAGCCATTATTTCCGCTTTCTATTACATACATTAGAGAGCCAATAATGGTTACTAAAATCATGATAAAAAGTAAGAAAATGTAGATTTTTCTGGAACTGTTTTTTAGCGCTTGAACGATGTATTGTCCATCATTCATATAATCTAAAAGATTCAAAACCCTGAATATTCTTAACATTCTGAGTAATCTGATGATGGAAAGAAACTTCGTGAATGGGAAAAATAAACTTAAAAAGAAGGGCAGTAAAGAAAGTAAATCAATAATTCCCAAAAAACTGAAAATATAATCTTTTTTATTTTTAATGCAAATGATTCTAAGAGCATATTCTACCGTAAATGCAATGGTGATGAGCCATTCTAAACTTACTAAAATTCCGTGGAAATGTCTATCAATCTTATGAACGCTTTCTAGCATTACAATGAAAGTGCTCACAATAATCATCAATAATAATAAAATATCAAAGATTTTCCCTGCAGGAGAATCAGAAAAATGAATAATTTTAAAAATCTTCTTTTTCCATGGCGCATCTTCTGCAACTAAATTATGCTCTCTTTTAGGCATTTTTTCTCAATTAATTAGGTGTGTTTTCTAAACATCAAAAATAAGCGAAATATTTAAATATAAAGGATAAGAATTATCATTGAAATTGTATTTTTGTAAAAGTTATTTTAAACAAATTCACTAAGATTTTGTTTTTTAATTGATAAAAAATGATTTTAAAAGAATTTACATCAAAATTAGATCAAATATTTTCGATAAAACAAGCTGAAGATTTTGATAATGTAGGATTGCTCTGTGGAAATCCTGAGCGAGAAGTTTCGGGAGTTCTCGTTTGTCATGATGCTTTAGAAAGTGTTGTAGGTGAAGCAATTGCCAGAAATTGTAATGTGGTGATAACGTTTCATCCCATTATTTTTTCAGGATTAAAATCTATCACAGGAAAAAATTATGTAGAACGTGCTGTTCTAAAAGCCATCGAAAATAAAATCGCGATTTATGCCATTCACACTGCGTTTGATAATGATTATTTCGGGGTAAATTATAGAATTTGCAATGCTTTAGGCCTGAAAAATCAGCACATTTTAATGCCAAAATCAGACAATTTGTTGCAAATGGTGGTTTATGTTCCTGCAGAGTTTTCAAAAAAGGTGAAAAATGCTTTGTTTGAAGCAGGTGCAGGAAGCATTGGCTTTTATGATGAGTGCAGTTTTTCCATCAAAGGAAACGGAACTTTCCGACCAGTTGAAGGTTCAAATCCTTTTTTGGGAGCTCATGATGTGAGGGAAAATGCAGATGAGGAAATGATTGCTGTAATTTTTGAAAAATTCAAAAAAAATAAGATTTTATCTGCCATGAAATCGGCTCATCCTTATGAAGAAGTAGCGTATCAAATTTATGCTTTAGAGAATGAAAACCAGTATGTTGGATTAGGTAGGTTTGGCGAATTGGAGAATGAAATGGAAGAAAAAGATTTTCTGAAATTCGTGAAAGAAAAATTTAATTTAGAAGTGATTCGTCATTCTGAATTTTTGAATAAAAAAATTAAAAAAGTGGGTGTTTTAGGCGGAAGTGGAGCAAGCGGAATTTCGGCGGCAAAAGCTTCAGGTTGTGATGCTTATTTAACGGGAGATGTAAAATATCACGATTTTTTTTCGGCAGAAAAACAAGTTTTAATCTGTGATATTGGGCATTTTGAATCAGAACAGTTTGTTACTGAACAATTAGTTGAGATTTTGTCGGAAAAATTTCCTACATTTGCATTCTTAAAATCCACAGAAAAAACCAACCCTGTAAATTATTTCTTTTAAAGATATGGCAAAAAAAACTGTAGAAATTTCAGTAGAAGAAAAACTAAGAGCTCTTTATGATTTACAAATCATCGACTCAAGATTAGACGAAATCCGCAATACAAGAGGCGAATTGCCAATTGAAGTAGAAGATTTAGAAATAGAAATTGAAGGCCTTAACAAAAGAGCAACTAAATTTGAAAGCGAAGTTAGCGATTTGAAAGATGAAATCAGCAATAAAAAAGAGGTGATTAATCATTCTAAATCTTTAATGGAGAAATATAAAACTCAGCAAGATAACGTAAGAAACAATAAAGAGTTTGAAGCTTTAGCTAAAGAGATTGAATATCAAGAACTTGAAGTTCAGTTGGCGGAGAAAAAAATCAAAGAATTTAATGCTAAAATTGCTCACAAAAACGAATTGTTAGACGAGTTAAAAGCAAAAATCTCTGATTTAGAAACTCACCTTGGTTTCAAGAAAAATGAATTGGATAACTTAATTGCTGAAACGCAAAAAGAAGAAGATTATCTGTTAGAAAAATCTAAAGAATTTGCAGAAAAAATAGACGAAAGATTGTTGGCTTCTTACCAAAGAATTAGAACAAGTTCTGCTAACGGCTTAGCCGTTGTTGGTCTAGAAAGAGGCGCGCCAAAAGGTTCTTTCTTCACGATTCCGCCACAAAAACAAATGGAAATCGCTCAACGTAAAAAAATTATTATTGATGAGCATTCTGGTAAAATTTTGGTTGATGACGAGTTGGTGAACGAAGAAACAGAAAAAATGGCTTCTATCATTAAATTCTAAGAAATTTAAAATACATTTAAATTCCGTTCTTCATTGAGCGGAATTTTTTTATTTTTATAATGCTAAAGATTATGTTTTCCAATGGAAAGCAAATAAACATTGAGAATACTAATTTTTACGGTTTTAAATCCTTATTTTTGAAGTTTAAAATTAATTTAAAATGATACAATCACTCCATAAAATTCATCACAAAGATTCTAAAAACTTTTTCTTAATAGCTGGTCCTTGCGCAATTGAAGGTGAGGATATGGCTTTCGAAATTGCAGAAAAAATTGTAAAACTTTCAGATAAATATCAAATTCCATATATTTTTAAAGGAAGTTTTAAAAAAGCCAACAGAAGCAGAGTCGATTCTTTCACCGGAATTGGCGACGAAAAATCATTGGAAAACAAAAAAAAAGTAGGAGAAAACGTTAACGTTACTACCCCACAAGATATTAACGAAATAGATCATGCAGCATTGGCAGCTTCTTATGATGTAGATGTTTTGCAAATTCCTGCATTTTTGGTTCGCCAAACCGATTTGGTAGTTGCTGCAGCCAAAACAGGAAAAGCGGTAACGTTAAAAAAAGGACAATTTCTATCGCCAGAATCAATGAAATTTGCAGTGCAAAAAGTAAAAGACAGCGGTAATGATAATATGGCGATTATCGAAAGAGGTAATTCTTTTGGTTATACCGATTTGGTGGTAGATTTCAGAGGAATTCCTACGATGCAGCATTATGCGCCTGTAATTTTGGATGTTACCCATTCTTTGCAACAACCCAACCAAAATTCTGGTGTAACAGGAGGAAGACCAGAACTCATAGAAACCATTGCTAAAGCAGGAATTGCTGTTGGTGCAGACGGAATTTTTATTGAAACACATCCTGATCCTTCTTGTGCAAAATCTGATGGCGCTAACATGCTGAAATTAGACCTTTTAGATGATTTATTAGGCAAATTAACACGTGTAAGAGAAGCTATTTTATAAGATTTGATGAAAAAACTCATTCTTTTTTTATTATTGATTCCTATTTTGGGTTTTTCTCAAAAAAGAGATTCTTTAGTGATAAAGTTTCCAGAAAAATACCATTTAACACTCAAAAATAATCGAGAAAACGCTCAACAGATTTTCAGAGAATGGATTCCTGAGAACCAAACTTGGGAGAATTACGATATTATTTTCACTCAATCCATCATAAAAGAAGGTGAGTTTGTAAGTTTAGCATACTACAAAGAGCTTTTGGTGAATAGGCTTCAGCAGAAAACTGAAGGCTTCAAATACACAGAATTAGAGAAAAAAGGAGATGAAATGACGGGGCATTTAATTTTTAAATGTGAGTCTGATGCTATTTTGGGTTCTGATGCCAAAGAGTCTCAAATTTATTTCCTTACAAAAGGAAAACACTTTTTTTTCGTTAATATAATAGCGCTTAAAACCAGTTCTTTACCCAAAGATTTTGTGGAAGAATGGTTCAACATATTTAAGCAAAGTAATTTTTTAGAATAAAAATTTATGAAAAAATCATTATTTCTTTTCTTTCTTTTGATTTTCGTTTCTGTGTTTTCACAAATTAATGTTCAGGTTTTAGACGAAAACGGCACGCCAATTTCTAATGCTAAAGTCTCTTATAACAATCAAAATTACAGTACCAACGAAAAAGGTTTGGTGAAAGTTCCTGTTACTGAAACAGAACAAAATCTTACTGTTGAAAAAGAAAATTGGATTACTTTTTCTAAAAAAATCAACCCGAAACTGCGTTATCAGAATTTAAACATCAAAATGGTTTCTTCTGAAAAAACGAAAGAAATAAAAGAAATTACCTTTGTAGGAAGAGGCAAGCCAAAAGTTACTGATTTAACTTCTTTAGAAATTTCAACTAAAGAACTGAAGAATTTAACCAGCTTGGGAGGTGGCCCAGAAGCTCTTATAAAATCTTTACCTTCCTTTAATTCTAATGCAGAATTATCATCTCAATACATGGTTAGAGGTGGTAATTATGACGAAAACTTGATTTACATTAATGATATTGAAATCTACAGACCTTTTTTAATCAGAAACTCTCTGCAAGAAGGGATGAGTATTATTAATCCTGATATGATTGCTTTTTTAAATGTTTCTGCAGGTGGTTTTGAAGCGAAATATGGCGATAAAATGAGTTCTGCGCTTAATATTTATTACAGACAACCTACAAAATTTGAAGTTTCTGGAGACGTTAGTTTAATTGGTGGAAGACTTTCTACTGGTTTTACTTCTAAAAATAAAAAATTTAGCGCTTTATTTTCAGGAAGATACAGAAATACCAATTTAGTTCTCAATACTTTGAATGAAGATACCGATTTTAATCCTCAATATTTTGATTTTCAGTCTTATATCAATTATAAATTTAATGATAAATGGGCGATTTCTTTTTTAGGTTATTGGTCTAAAAATGATTATGAAATGATTCCTAAATACAAAGAAGTTGATTTTGGTACCGTTCAGCAACCTTTGAAATTAATAGTTGGTTATGAAGGCAAAGAAAATGATGCTTACAAAAATATGATGGGTACGGCTTCTGTAACTTATAAACCGAATAACAAAGTCTCTCTAATTCTAGATAATTTTGCGTATCAGAACAGAGAAAGAGAGTATTATAGCATTGCTTCGGGTTATTTATTAGAAAAATCAGACCCTATTACGGGAGATCCTTTACCAAGTTATGATGCTGGCGGACAAATAGATCATGCAAGAAATGATTTGTTGGTGAGAACTTACGGAACTCAGTTAAGAGCCAAAATTTCGCCAAATGCGAATACCGATATTGAGTTTGGAGTGAAATACGAAAAAGAAATGCTGAAAGACAATACCAATGAATGGCAATTGGTAGATTCTTCGGGGTACAGTACGCCAAGACCTTTAGAAATTCCAGGTATTTTAGATGCATCACAATTGAAATTGAAATATAATATTTCTGGACAGAATGAAATTAACCCAACCAGAATTTCTGGATACGGACAAATTTCAAAGAAATTTTATTGGGGAGAAAGCAGAGTTTTTGTGAATGCTGGAGTAAGAGCACAAAAATGGGATTTTAATAATGAAACTTTAATTTCGCCAAGAGCGCAATTTGCGATAAAACCGAATTGGGATGCAGATATGTTGTTTAAATTATCGGGAGGTGTATATTATCAAGCTCCATTTTATAAAGAAATTAAAGATTTAGAGGGTAATTTTAATGCTGATATCAAAGCTCAACGTTCCATTCAGATTATTTTATCGAATGATTATGAGTTTAAAATGAAAGAACGTAAGTTTAAATTAACCACAGAAACTTATTACAAAAAAATGGACAATCTAATTCCGTATTATATTGATAATGTTAGAATTAGATATTCTGGTAAAAACAATTCTGAAGGTTATGCTTATGGAATTGATACGAGATTATTTGGGGAGTTTGTACCGGGTGTAGATTCTTGGATTTCATTAAGTTATGCAAGAGCCAAAGAAAATATTGATAACAGAGGTTACATCCCAAGACCAACCGATCAGAGATTCAAATTCTCTATGTTCTTTCAGGATTATATGCCAAAATTTCCGAGTATGAAGGTTAATCTAACTTTGGTTTATGCAAGTGGTTTGCCTAATGGGGCTTCTGTTTTTTCAGATCCATATCAATATACCAAAACTTTACCAGCCTATAAAAGAGTAGATATTGGTTTAACAAAAGTTTTTATTGATACTAAAGATTATAAAGCAACAGGTAATTTTTGGGGAAAATTTAAAGAATTGGCATTAAGTGTACAGATTTTCAATGCATTTAATATCAATAATACAGTTGCCAATCAGTGGATTACAGATGTTAATACCAATTATGCTTATCCTGTTCCGGTAAGGTTAACGGGTAGATTTTTCAATGTGAAATTAGATTTCAAGTTTTAATTTAAACTGAATACAATCAATATTATATATAGTTTAATAATTATTATTAAATTCATATTATTATTAAAAATAATTATTTATTTTTGACTCAGTAATAATTTTAGGATGAATAAGTATTTGAAAATTTTTAGTTTATTATCTTTTTTAGCCTTTGGTTCTAGTAATCTAAATGCACAGTTGTATGATATTGCAATTGGTGGGCATGTGGATACAGGAGTTGGCGAGTCTTTAGTTGGTGTTGATGTAAAATGGCAACCTGCAAGGTTTTTTGGGGTAGAATTTAGTGGGAGCTATGGTGGTGGTTTCACTTCTTTAGAAGTAATTCCTCAGTTTATATATACTGTTAGCGAACAAACTGATGGTTTGGCAGTCTATATTGGTGCTGGCCCTTCTTATATAACAGGTGGCCATCCAGATAAATTAAAAGTTTTCAATATTGTAGGTGTGGTAGGTGCAGAGTTTGAGTTGGTAGATTATCCTATTAGTTTTCATGCAGATTGGCGACCAAGAATGTACCAAGAAGATCCTGGTTTTTATAATACAATGCAAATTGAAAAAGGTTTTGAACCTG
>JAYRDY010000065.1:0-11082 GCA_041909215.1 Cloacibacterium sp.
AATAAGACTCAATCTCAAAGGAAAGAGTCCGGTACAGTACCGAACTCTTTCCTTTGAGAATATTGTTTAATTTTGTCTAAACTTTTGGGTGCAGTCTAGTAAAGCGGATTTTTTTTTATAAAAAGTCATTTATTTAAAAATCACCATCCATATAATAACCTTTGTTATTTTCGTCACCATCTACTAAATCTTCAATATTGGCATTTCGGTCTTTTTCTTCCTGAAACATTTCTTCATAATCTTTTGTATATAAAGATTGCGGTACAACATGCACATCGAAAAGTAATTCCATTTTATTGGTCGTGGCAAAATTTCCGTACAAAGTAATATAATGTTGTACTTCTCCAATGTTTTTTGCAGAATTATAAGTGAGCATTAATCTTCCTTCTTTCCCTGCAGGAATAGTTCCTATGGAAGATTTTTCCATAGAAATACAACCACATGAAGAAATAACATCATCCAAAATAAAAGGGATTTTTCCGGTATTTTTAAGGGCAAAAACAATGTCTAACTTCTGTCCCATCAAAATAGGGTAATAATGCCTGTTATTATCTTCTACCTGAAGTGTTGTTTTTTCGCTTCTAATATCTTTACAAGAAGAAATAATAAAGAGCATAGAAACAGCAAAAAAAAGAGAAAATATATTTTTCATAATACTTAATTTAAAACTTGAATTTCATCTACTGCAATAATACTTTTAGCTTGGTTTTTCTTTTCAAAAGAAATTTCAATATTTTGATATTGTTGAAAAGGAACATCAGTGGTAACGGTAGATACATTTTCACCGGAATTGCTCACAGAAACCGACTTTATTAATTTTCCATTTCCACTAATCGTAATTTTCTGCGGAGGAATAATGTTATGACTTGGTAAATTTAAAAATCTTAAACGCATTTTGTTTCCCTTTTTAGCTTGGGCATTGGAAAAAGAAATTTTAAAATTTTTACTGCTGTTGAGATACCAACCTAAATGATAATCGGTCGCAAAACCCGGAACTCCGTCATTAAGCAAATTGGTTTTTTCAAAACCTTCATCTTTTTCTGAGAGAACCGCTATGGCATCATCCAACAAATAATTTTGATAATTGGGTGCTACTTGTATTTTATTCCACTCTTCTATAAATGCAGCAATACTTCCGTCTGTTTCTTTATAAGAAGACATATCGCTGTAATTAACATAGTTTTTAAGAGAAGAAATCCAAGTATCAATTTCAGGCTTTACTTTTAAAGATGAGCCTACTTTATCTGCATATCCATATTTATTAGCCCCATTAATATAAGCCAAGCGTAATCTGGAATAGGAAAGAGCAGTATATAGTTTTTCCAGTTTTTTTCTTTCTGCGTTTTGCGTTTTGGGAATAATATTTTTCAGTTGTTGGTAAAATTCCACAAATTGCTGCGAATCTAAATAAACTTTTACACCTTCTCTCAAACTTCCATACATGTTGTATGGTTTGTTTTTGGCTGTAAAGCTGTTTTCCAAATTAATGAAATAATTTCCCAGCAGATTTCCACTTACAGGATAATTTTTTTTATAAAATTTTGTGATCAGCATTTCTACATCTGCTGTAGTATCTTTCATCAAGGCAGATGCAACAAAAGTTTTTAGGTCATCAAAAGACATATAATTATAACCGCTACCATTAAGAAAGATTCCTTTAATATGATGATCTTTGAAGAAAACCAACTGTTTTTGTAAACCATTGAGTAATGGAATAGGAGTGAGATAATCGTCAAAATTAGCGCCGTAATCCCAAAGATACATGTTCATACTGGTTAACCGCCATTTTTTGATGTCTTCCAGAAATTTTTTAGTTTCTTTTTGGTCTTCGTTTAAGGCAATTCCTTTCTTAAGATTGATGGTGCTGAAAAATATTCCTGAATTTTCTGCAAACTGATATTCTGGAGCATTTTGGGTCGTACGGTAAGCGGTGGTATAAAACTGATGTTTGGGAAAAGTTTCCGTTAATTTTCTTATGAAATCTGCTACTGCAGGAGTTGCAGATTTATCAGTATTTCCTACTTCAGCACAAAGATGGCAACTGCAAATAAGGTTGTTGTCATTAGGCATAATCATAAATTTATGACCTTCCTTTTCACCTTTTCCGTAGTTGTCGATTATATAATCCCGAGTTCCTTCATACAGTTCTTGCGAGGAAAAACAAAGCTGGTTAGGATTTCTCTGCCCATTGATCATGGCAAACATATCAGGTTTGGCAAAATCTTGAACCACCTTGAAAAGTTGATGTCCCCATAATCCCCAGTCAGTTTCCACATTATTATTTCCAAAAACAGAGCTTTGATCAATTTCCAGATTTTGTGCGAAATGAGGTTCACGATATTCAAAATCGAAATCTTTGCATCCGTCTTCAAATTTCACGATAGATGGAGGAAGATCAGGGGTTGAAAATCGGTTGTCTTCTGCAGAAATACTTTCGATCAGTTCATAAATCAGCCAAAGTGCTGTTTTTTCGCTTCTTGAGCGGATATGTAATCTTTTGGAGTTATGTTCAATACAATAATCATTTTTCAAATCAAAAGCGACTTCAAAATGAATGTTTTTAAAACCTTCCGGTCCAGGTTTAGGTGCTCCTTTTATTAAAATAATGGATTTAGGATCTTTCGATCTCTTCTGTAAATGCCGGTAAAGATATTCCGCCCATTTTTCACTGGGACCGTCTTCTTCAGCCGTAATTACATACCCATTAGATTTCAGTTCAGGAGTTTTTCCCAAAGAACAACTCACTAGCACTAAAACGAGTAGTACTAATGTTATTTTTAAATTTTTAAAAGGAAACATTTAAGTTCATGTAAATATTATAAAGACTTCTGAAAGTATTTTGATCCGATTTGTAATGATTCCAAGTTCCCAAAATTCCTGTGGATACAGAGCTCGTTAATAAGTGGCTAAAACCTGCACCAACCATAGAATTGGTTACTGAAAAGCCATTATGAAGCTGATAATTGATTAAATCAACATCGGGTGAGGAACCAACGCTTCCCATAGCAACGAGATAATTTTTGGGAGAAGTAAGGTAATATCTTATATTGGTAGAAACATTATATAACCACTGTCCGTCCAACATATAGTTATTTACACGCAGATTTAATCGCCAAGGATCTATAAGTTTTGTAGCTCCTACCACCACATTCATGAGGTTTCCTCCTTGATAAAGTTTTCGGTATCCGACACCAAGTTCTGCTTCAATGCCATTTAAAATGGCTAAATCTCTAAAAACAGAGGCATTGGCAGCAAGCGTTGGAAAAAATTGATTGGCCCAAGCTAAATCAATTTTTGTTCTGGTTTTTTCGTCCCAGTTTCTTTGCCATTCTCCTTGAATTTGAAATCCTTTTCCGGATTCTCTTCCGGTATAATTTATTCTTCCAATATAAGTGTCTTTGATGCCGTAACGGCTATATTCTAAAGTAGAAATTGTAGTAAGTACATCAATATCTGCAAAACGACTTCTCAAGTGGTATAACCCAATTTCATTTCTAAAACTTTTGTAACTCAAATAATTCAGATGTTCTCTAAACTCTTTTAGTTCCAAAAGGGAAGGCTGAAAGTTTTTCTGATATACATAGGCTGAATCAAATCGTTTTAATTTTTCAAATGCCAAACCTTTAGTATATTTTAGGTCTTTATTATCGGGCATATACTTTAAAGCATTATTTAAAACATTTAAAGCTTCCTGGCTTTGAGAATTTTTAATCAATTGATTTCCATATTTTTCAGAAACAACAGCAAAAGATTTTATTGCATCTTGATGATAAGGATTCTCAGTAAGTTCTGTTTGTAATTCGGAGTAAATACTTGCATGTTTTTCAGGATCTAAACCATCCACTTCCATCAGTTTTAATTTAAAGAAAATTTCATCCGGATAAGCATCTGCACCTCTTTGTGCATACGTTTTCATATCCTCCATTTTTTTTCTTTGGTTGGAAAGATTTATGGCATAACGAAGTGCTGTTTGGTTATTTGGATCATTTTCTAACCATCTTTCTACATAAGTCATGGCTTCATCATAACGATACTGATCATTTAAATCTTTTACGATTTGGGTTAACATATCACCGTAACCTCCCAAATATTTTAATTTTTCTTCTTCGCTTACTTGTGGAAATGCTTGTTCATAAGATGCTAGAGCCATGTCAAATCTTTTCAGATTATAATACAAATCGGCTTTCTTTAAATATAATAAAGGATTGTTTGGTTCTGTTTGTTGAATATCGTTAAGAACATTCAATGCATTATTATAATCTTTTAATTCCAAATAAGCCGTAAATAATGAATTTTGCGCAGCTTTATAAGATTCATTGTCACCATATCTTTTTATAAGTTCCAAAACAGGAATTACTTCGTTATACATGTGTTGAGCCATTAGATCTTTGGCTTCTACATTTAAAATTTTTACATACGCAGCTTTTAAATCTGTATCTCCAGGATATTGTGCAAAAAGTTGTTTAGTAAGTCCTTCTGCACGACTTGTATTTCCCATTCTGGTGTAAACCATCAATTCTTTCATTGATAGATTTTTGGATCCACCTCTGGCTCTTCTATAACGGTTGAGGATAGCAATAGCTTCTTCATATTGCTGATTTCCTACAGCGTCGTTAAAAACATAATTAAAAGCTTCATCATTTCCAGGACTGCTTTCAAAAATTTTTCCATAAAGTGTAGCCGGATCTTTATCTTTTGCGGTACGTGCTGCTTCCAATAAATAATAATTGTATTGTTGTTGCAAAGCTCCTCTGTTTCCATATTTCATTTGTTCATTAAGGAAAGGAAGAAGTTCATCATACCTTTTTTGATCGGCTAAAATTCCGGATTTTTTGTTAATTAAACTTATGTTACCAGGAAACTGCATTAATCCTCTTTCAGCAAAAGCTAAGGCAGAATAATAATCACCTGTCTTTAAATGGTCATTAACCAAACTGATATAATGAGATGGATTTTCTGGTTGTTTTTTCAAAAGATCTGAAGTTAAAGAAATAGCTTCATCAATTTTGCCTTCTTTTCTTAATGCATTAGCCTGCATTTCGGTGTTGTACAAATAATCTTCCTGAACTTTGGAATCTTTAGGATAAATATGGCTCAGTCTTTTACGCAATCTGTTGGCTTCAACAGTATTTCCTTGTAATTCGTACAATTCAATTTTTCTGCTCCAAAGTCCTTTCCAATAAGGATTAACTTCAAGTAGTTCATTTACATAACAAATAGCACTGGAATATCTTTTAGATTCTTGTTCTACGTTTACCAAAATTTGTTTAGCATCAACGTTTTTAGTATTCCATTCCAAAGATTTTTTCAATTCATACCTAGCTTTATCATATTGCTTTTGATGATGGTAATATCTTCCGGAAAGCATTTTTAAATCGGATTCTTTTGGATATTTTTTCATTCCTTCATCTACCAATTTTTTACCTGCTTCCCAATTCCCTGCCTTGTACAAGTTTTTTACTTGGTTGGCAAGTTCAACACTTCCATCAGGATCTTTAACGGTTTGTGCAGATATGGTGATATGGAAGGAAGTAAAAAGCAAAAAAGCTAGAAATAATACCGATTTGGTAATAATTAGAAAGCTATTTTTGAAACTAAAATTCATTTGAATATTCATTATGTAAAAATAAAATTATACTGTTTTTGTTGTTGGTGTTTTTTTGGTGAATCCTTGCCTTGTCATCGCACCCCAGCTGAAATTTCTTCTTGTTAAGAACTCCCAATAACCTTTCAAAGTGAAGAGAACAATTAATGGGTGATATATTATAGCTTCCAGAGACGAAAATAAAACTAATTTTAGATATTCCGAATAATTTTGATATAGTTTTTTAACCTCTAAATCGTATGAAATAGTGATTAATGACATTGTAATTCCTACTAAATATACATAAATAATCAATAACCAAAAAGTACTGAAATTAATTTGATTTGTAAATAATAGAAATATTAATGATAAAAACCCGATAACTTCAATTACAGGAGCTAAAAATTCAAAAAATAAAGCGTATGGAAGCACAATCCAACCCATTCTCCCATATTTTCTGTTGAATAAATATTTTCTGTGTACCACAAAAATCTGTAGCAGTCCTCTTCCCCAACGAGTTCGCTGTCTGTTTAACACACTCAAAGTTGGTGGGCCTTCTGTCCAACAAAGGGTATCTGGAATTTGGACAATTTTATACTTTCTGTTATTTTCACGCATCAAAGCCACCATACGCAAAGTCATGTCCATATCTTCGGCGTGAGAAAGCGGATCATAACCACCAGCTTCGATAACGATATTTTTATCAAAAAGTCCAAAACCTCCTGAAACATTCGGAATAAGATTGAACATGGACCAACCCATTTTAGCAAGCAAATAAGACCGTAAATATTCAGTTTCCTGGAAAGTTGGAATCATGGCTTTGGGAGGACTTACCCTTTTCATAACACCGTGTTCCACTTCACAACCATTAGACATTCTCATAGTACATCCTACAGCAATTACCTCTACCTTAGAATCTAATACGGGTAGAATAATTTTTGTTAATGTATCCTGATCCAAAATACAGTCTACATCGGTATTAATGAAATAATCGTAATTAGCTATGTTTACTCCTGCATTCATGGCATCTGCTTTTGTTCCTCCGTTAATCTTATCAACCACCAGGAGTCTTTTAAATTTTGGATTTACAGATTTAAATACGCGCTTTACAGGACGGCAACGTACTTTTTCAATATAAGGAAAAGCGGTTTCTTCTAAATCGAAATTTTCAATTAAAAGATCTAAAGTTTTATCCTTGCTACCATCATTTACAATAATTACCTCAAAATTGGGGTAATTCATACTCAATAAAGAGTTTACATTATCAATAATAATTACTTCTTCGTTGTATGCGGGAGCTACAATAGAAATTGGCGGTGCAATTTCCGGTAAATCTAATAATAAGTCTGCTTCAATTTTTGTGTATCTTACTTTTATTCTTTCAATCATAAAGTAAGAAGATATCATCAGAAAAATATAAAAGGCAGTAAGCGCAAAAGTATAGAAATAAATAGTATATTGATAAAAATAGAGAATGCTGTCCATACATTATTTTGATAGGTGAAATATAATTATATATTTTTAATATATGCAAGTGCCTCTTTCTCAAAATCAGAAGTGGTAGATTTTTTCACAAACGCATTTGTTTTTTGTTTGTCTATTTTGTACATATTTTTAATAACTTTTATCATTGTTTCACCATTTTGTGTTTCTGGATAGATTTTCTTAAGAAATTCAAAAGAATTCTTCGATTTTATATTTCCCATCATATCAATAATGGATTCCTGAACTACTGTATTATTATAAGGATATTCTTCAGCAAGCTCATCCACAGCTTCTTCATAATTAAGAATACCAAGGGTATTGGAAATTTCAGATTTTACTAAATCACTATTGGAAGTTTTAAACATCTGAATTAAAAACGGAGCTGTTTCTCTTTGGTTAAAGTATCCAATCTCACGAATAATGAAAGTTTGGAAATCTTGGTTATCTGAGTTTTTTAACCATTTTGTAAGAAGAGGTAATGGACGAATAGCGTCTCTTTCTTTCAAAGAATCATGTAATCTTACTGCGTCTAAAGCATTAAAATCTTTATCGAAATTATTTTCTAAAAATTTGAAAGCGTCAATGGAAGCATATTTTAAGTATTTGCTTTTAATATGTTTTCTTAAAGTAGCATCGTTGGAGTTTATTTTTTTGGTAAAGAAACTTCCCGAAACTCCCTCTTTTATTTGATCAAGGGTTCGCAGTGCATTTTTATTTTCGCTAACGTCATTTTGTAGTATTTTTTTCTCCCAGAAACCGGTAATAGGGAAAATTTCTAAAACGTGTTTGTAGTTGTTTTCGTTAAGAGCAGGGTTGTTTTTAATACCAACAATAAGGTAAGTAAGATACTTCTTTTCCCAATCTTTCAAAGCATTATCATTAGGATTCAGAATATCTTTAACCTCATAAAAACTCATGTCCTTAGCCGTCAATAAAACGGATATTAACTTACTTTTATAGGTTTCAGAAATTTTTTCTTGCCTTTTTAGGCTCTTATTTCTTGTTCTTTCTGTGGTAATTATCTTCAACATCGCTATAACATACAGAGTCACAAGCAACATTACCAGAATTACTGTGGTTCTGATAATAAAGGGATAACCGATAAAGATTGAATCAAGATAGTATAAATAGAATTTTATAGTATCCATCATTTGTGTTTGGTACAAAGGTATAACTATTTTGTAATTAGAATCATCTTTTTATGAATACTATAGCAATGTTATTATTTTTATATTGAATTTAGTGAATTTTATTTTATGGATTTAATAAGATTTAGTAAATTGAATTATGATTATAAAAATCACAAATTTGATAATCTTATTTTGCTATTTATTTAAATGGCTTTTTTTAATACTTTTTTTGTGAAAATTCAATAAAAGGGAAATTCCCATACCCAAAATTCTTTTTTACTTACTTTTAAAAAGATTTTTTGAGAGAAAATTTTATTTTTTTGTAACAAAAAACTAATCTCATTACTTACTTATCAAGCGCTCTTAAAATGCCATTATTAGAAAAAGATTTTTTGGAAAAAATAGAAAAGCACAAAGGTGTGGTTTTCAAAATTTCCAAAATGTATATGGACAATTTCGACGACCAGAAAGATTTGTTTCAGGAAATTACATTCCAGGCTTGGAAAGCATTTCCAAAATTTGAAGGCAGAAGCGAATTTTCCACTTGGTTGTACCGAATTGCGCTGAATACGGCCATCACTTTTTTAAAATCGGAAAAGAAAAGAGGTTTTATTGAAAATAAAGAAACTCAAAATCTGAACATCAAATACGATGAATACGACGAAGAAAAAGAGAAAAATTTGCAAAAAATGTATGGTGCCATTCATCAACTCAACGAAATTGACAAAGCCTTAATTTTTTACTATCTCCAAGATTTTTCTGGAAAAGAAATGGCAGAACAATTGGGACTTTCTGAAGGCAATGCAAGGATAAAATTAAACCGTGCAAAAAATAAACTGAAAGAACTTTTAACTTAAAATTGAAAAAAATGGATTTAGAAAATCTTAAAAATAATTGGAAAGAAGAGGAAGTTTCTACACCGGAAATTTCGCTAGAACATCAAAACAAAATCAACAATCCACTCCAGAAGATTAGGAAAAATATGAAAATGGAAATATGGTTAAATATTTTTAGTCTAATTTTACTGATTCCTCTTTCAAAAGTTTTTAGTGAAAATCCTTTTTTAAGATGGACAATGATGATGGTGTTTTTTTTTATAATATTTTTTTTCACTTTTAAGTTTTATCTATTTTATATAAAAACAAAAGATTATTCAATTGATACATTAAATAATTTATTAGAGATTAAGTTTGAATTAAGAACTTTAAAAGAATTATATCAGGCTTACTATGTGAGTAGTATTCCTTTTTTTATGGGGATGTTATTTTTGTTTTTAGGTAAACATGATTTTTTTAAATATGAAGATCTTATAATGCACTATGCTTCGTTTATTGTCTTCTTTTCAATAGTAGCTTTAGTTATAGGAATTGGTGTATGGTGGTTTGAAAATTATTACGGAAAATACATCAATCAAATCGAAAATATTTTAAATGAACTAAAATAAAAAATAATGAAATCAATTTTTAAAGCGATCTATAATAATCAGGAAATTAGAGTAGAAAATTCATGGTTTGGCGGCGAAAAATTATTTGTAAATAATGAACTTCAAGATGAAACTGTAAATTATTACACGCCAGCAAGATTAACAGGTCATATCATTGAAAACGGTAACAAATTACCCATTAAAGCCAATTTATACTCTAGTGGAATTGGAGTGAAATGTAGTCTGTTTATTGATGATAAAAAAATTAAAACTCATAAAGTAAAATAACAAAATCCGAGAAATTTTCTCGGATTTTGTTTATAATTTAAAATCTAAAATTTAGAATTTTATAAAGAATCTACAATTGCATTTAATGTAGCAGAAGCTCTCATAGCTGCGTAAGTTTTTGTAGAATCTGGTTGATAATAACCACCAATGTCTTGAGCTTTTCCTTGCGCTCCAATCAATTCTTCATTGATTTTTGCTTCGTTTTCTTGCATTGATTGAGCAATTGGAGCAAAAGTGGCTGCTAATTCAGCATCTGCAGTTTGGTTCGCCAAAGCTTCAGCCCAATACATAGCCAAGTAGAAGTGAGAACCTCTGTTGTCTATTCCGCCCACTTTTCTTGCAGGAGATTTATCAGTAGCTAAGAATTTAGCATTCGCTTCATCAAGAGCATCCGCTAGAACTTGAGCTTTAGGATTGTTTTGAGTCTGAGAAAGGTGCTCTAAACTCGCTTGTAAAGCTAAGAATTCACCAAGAGAATCCCATCTTAAATAACCTTCTTCTAAAAATTGTTGAATGTGTTTTGGTGCAGAACCACCAGCTCCAGTTTCAAATAAACCACCACCGTTCATCAATGGAACGATAGAAAGCATTTTAGCAGAAGTTCCAAGCTCTAAAATTGGGAACATGTCGGTTAAATAATCTCTTAAAACGTTTCCAGAAACAGAAATCGTGTCTTTACCTTCTCTACCTCTTTTTAAAGTTTCAAGCATGGCATCTTTTACATCCATAATTCTGATGTCAAGACCCGTTAAATCGTAATTTTGAAGATATTTTTCTACTTTTTTGATGATTTGTGCATCGTGAGCTCTTCCTTTATCTAACCAGAAAATAGCTGGAGTGTTAGAAAGTCTCGCTCTGTTTACCGCTAGCTTTACCCAGTCTTGGATAGGAGCATCTTTCGTTTGACACATTCTGAAAATATCACCATTTTGAACGTTTTGCTCTAAAAGGGTAGTTCCGTTTTCGTCTTCAATTTTTACCGTTCCTTCTCCAGAAATTTGGAAAGTTTTATCGTGAGAACCGTATTCTTCAGCTTTTTGAGCCATTAAACCTACGTTTGGAACCGTTCCGAAAGTAGTTGGGTCTATTGCGCCGTTTTGTTTCATTTCTTCTACTATTGCATCATAGAAACCAGCATAAGTTCTGTCTGGGATAATGCAAACGGTATCTTC
>JAYRDY010000066.1:0-10952 GCA_041909215.1 Cloacibacterium sp.
CACATAGGTTTTGCAAAATGCAGGGCTTAAGTCAAAGCTGAAAATTTCGTCAAAATAATCCGCAAAAACTTTCCATTTTTCAGATTTTTTGTAATTTAGTTCCACGAAAAAGCAATTTGCTTCGGTTGGTCGAAATTGAACTTTCAGTCCAATTTTGCCCGCCCTTCGCAAATACTTTTTCCGTTGTACGACATTTTAGCCAAACTACCGTCAATTAATTAAAATTTGAAATATGAAACTGTTTAAATCATTAACAACACTTTGTTTATTGAATTTATTTTTGTCTTGCGGTGTTTGTCTTCCTAAAAATCTTGAATTTAAAAACATTAAATATTTCACATCAAAATCTTTAGAAAATATTGACACCAATTCTGAGTATATCTGCACCAGTATTTATGAAGCGGATAGAAATTTCAAAAAATTAGGCAAATCCTGGAATTCATCAACGAAAAGAACTATGAAATTTAATGAAAATGGATTTATTGAAGGAGTTGGAATGGCTATAAACAATAGAAATGAACAAGCCATAATTTATACAAAAAATGGAAAACTTTTAATTGATAAAATTGGTTCCACTCAAGATCATTGCAAATTTATTGACACTTATAAAGTCAAAATCATTGGAAATAAAATTTATTTACTACAATTTGGAGGAATAACAAATCAAAAAATATGCTTTGAATTTGAAAAAAAACATTTAGAATAAAAAAAGTCGTACAACATGGTATTGGCAAAATGCGGGCTTGAAATTTGCATTGAATTTGTAAAATTTTCATTCGCCGCTGCTTTTCATATTATTTTTTTACTTAATTTAGTCAATCTGAAAAAGCATCGGCTTCGTTTGTGAATTCTTGAACTAAAGTTCTTCGAATTCCCCGCACTTCGCCAATACTTTTTCGTTAAGCGTAATTTTGACAAAAAACTTCCTTAAATTAAATTTGCAAATATTACCAATTTTTGGTAACTTTGAAAAAGTGAATTTTAAAAAGTTTAAAAATGGGACGAAATACATCAGTTTCTTTAGGAAATTATTTTGAGGATTTTGTTGACACAAAAGTTAATCAAGGAAGATATAAGAATGCGAGCGAAGTAATTCGCGCAGGACTAAGATTATTAGAAGAAGAGGAAAATAAAGTACAAATTCTAAAAAACGCAATTCGTGAAGGAATTGAAAGTGGAATTGCAAAAGATTTTAATCCAAAAAATCATTTAGAATCACTTAAAGCCAAATTGAAAAAATAATGGCTAGATATTTTTTCACAAATAAAGCTATAGAAGATCTTTCTAAAATTTATGAATATACTTATGAATTTTGGTCTGAAAATCAAGCGGACAAATATTATAGCGAAATAATCGATTATTGTGAAATTATTTCTAAAAACCCAAATATTGGAAAGAATTATAAAGAAGTTGATTCTGAAATATTTGGGTTTTTAGCTAATAAACATATAATTTTCTATCGCATTTTGAATGTTCAAGAAATTGAAATTGAAAGAATTCTTGGAGCAGAAATGGACTTAAAAAACCGTATGAAAGATTAAAAAACTACGCCTAACATAGAACTATGGTAAAAACCAAGAAAATTATGTTAAAATTGAGATATGATTTTCTTGGTATTTTTCTCCTGATTTCAATATTCCAAAAGCTTGTTTTAATAGTTTATTACAAACTGCTATTAATGCTAATTTAGCATTCTTACCCTTCCCTGTTATGCGCTCATACATGCCTTTACACGATAAATTCGTCTTGCATGCATTGAAGCTGCACATAAACAATAATGCACGAAGTCGGCCATTTCCCATTTTACTAATCCTTGGCCTAGATCGAACACTCTTTCCTGACTCCCGTATCACAGGTGTATTGGCAAAATGCGGGGTTTAGTCTTGATTGAAATTTCGTCAAAATATTTCACAACTGCTTTTCATATTGTTTTTTTTTTCCTTAATTTAGACAATCTGAAAAAGCATTTGCTTCGTTTCGGAATTCTTGAACTTCAAGTTCTTCGAATTCCTGCACTTCGCCAATACTTTTTCGTTAGCTGTAAGTAGCAAAAACAGTATGTCAATGAATATTTCAAGAAACGACTTATGCCCTTGTGGGAGCGGCAATAAATACAAAAAATGTTGTTTACCAAAATCAATAAAAGAAGATGGTTTAATCCCAATAACTAGTGAGATTCAAGAAATTCTAGATAAAGAAAATAGTAGATTTAAAGCAATAATGGGTAGAGATATTGCTGGAGACAACCCATTAATGCCTTTGACTTTAAGAATTTCAGAATCAGAGTATAAAAGAAATATCAGTGAAATGTTAAGCGAAATTGGTGTTGATGAAAGGGTGATTTACGCATTTAATAAATTAGGTTATTGCTTAGTTGAAAGAGAAGAAATGTATTCCAAAGACCAAATTCAAGAATGGAATAAAGCAATTAAAGAATATGAAGAGAACGAAGCAAATGGTGATGATATAGAATCTGAGAAAGTGTACTTCACGATTGAAAAGGTAATCATTAGGTAAACTTCAATTCTTATATGCATTAATTATCCGAAAATATAGTAACAACTCTAATTCAATTGATTTAATTGAAGCTAAACCGAGTGACTATATACTTTTTTGTATAACAAGAAATTTAAAATCATTAAAAGCAATTAATTTACTTTCAGTCAATGATTTTCCAGAAGACGCAATGAATCTTACAAGAACTAATTTTGAAAATTATGCAGAAATTGTATATTCAAAATATGACGGAGATACCTTAAGAAAACAACTAATAGCTGAAAATGGAATTTATAACGGAACTTATGAAAGAAAGTGGAAGAAGCTGATAAACAAAAAAAAATGGGGAGGAAATTATCCTTAAGAACAATTTTGAAAAAGTCAACCTTAATCCTATATTTAAAGATATAGACAGTAAAATATACAATCTAGTATATAGCCATTTGTCATCGTTTACACATCCAGATATTAAAACAGCTATACAATATATAGACGAGGAGCTTGGGTTTACTGATCTAAAAGAGAACTCTAATATTGATCCAATGATAATTGCATTAGCCCTAAACTTTATGATTATTCATGAGCTTCAAGATTTGGACTTTTTTAAAACTTCAAAAGAAGATTTGATACAGCAAAATAGAGAAATAGCAGAGGCACTCAACTTAGTTAATGAGAATATTGGCAAATTGAACCAAGATATCACAGAAAGAATTGCGACTACAATAAATACCTACAGCTAACAAGGCATTGCAAAATTCGGGGTTTAGTCTTGATTGAAATTTTGTCAAAATATTCCGCAACTGCTTTTCATATTGTTTTTTTTTTAAACTAAATTAAAGCAATGTATTAATTTTATATGAAAACCTTTATAAATATAGTTTGTCTTTTTTTCTCTGTATTTTATTTTTCGCAATCAGATAGATTAAAGGGAAATTGGATTCTTGATGACATTGTATATACTAATGGAACACAACTAGAAATAAATCACCCTCAATTTTCAAAATTTATAGAGTACAATTTCAATGGAAATAGGATTAAGTCAAACAACCAAAGTTTCAAAATGACCCTTTCTGAAAACCTAATTTCTACAAATTTTATAAAACTTAACTTTAAATTTGAGAATGACTATTTAGTAATAACAGAAGTTGGTGATGATAAAATTTATTACTTTCTTAAAAATAAAACTTATTTAGAAAAACATCCAGAATTTCAGCCACAAAAAATTAATTTTGAAAACAAAGAAGTCTTTGTTGTAAACGAAATTATAAAACCAGATTTTATAAATGAAAAAAGTTTTGAGATTTTTTTAAGAGAAAACAGTCCAAGTTTCTCAAACGAATCTATAAAAAATAATTATTTTGAAGCCAAATTTATACTTACTGCCAACAATAAAATTTCAAACATAATAATTACGAAAGGGATATCTGAAAACTTTGACAACGAGTTTAAAACTGCATTATTGAAATCTGAAAAATATTTAATAAATAATTTTCACAAAGATATTTTAATAACTCAAAGTTTTAATTTCTTTAAAATGTTTGCAGGAATTAATTCTAAAAATGAAAGAATAATATCTAATATATATGAAAAAGGAAGAGTTTTTTATGAAAAAAATGATTTTGAAAATGCAAAAAAACATATTCTAAGATTAATGAAATAATTATAAATCAAGACTTAAAAAATAGATTTGGATACAATATAGATCAAATTTATATTAATCTCGGTATTTCCTATTTAGCATCTAATGAAATTCAGAAATCTTGCGAAAGTTTTAGAAAAGTTGGAGACGAAACAAATTTTAAAGTGAGAAATTACTTGAAAAAATTTTGCAAATAACGAAACTCTACACACAACATGGTATTGGCAAAATGCGGGCTTCAATTTTGCGTTGAAATTGTAATATTTGCTTTCACCGCTACTTTTAAAAACCTTCTAAAAAACAAAATCCTGCTTAAATAAGCAGGATTTTAATTTTAGGGTGAATGATGGGTCTCGAACCCACGACCTTCGGAACCACAATCCGACGCTCTAACCAACTGAGCTACAATCACCGTTTTTGCGTGTGCAAATATATAAAAATTTTAAAACAATTAACAAATTATTCCATCAAAATTTTTAATAGCAATCAACTTTTCTGTTGTAAAACCTTCTGCATGCTCTACTCCACTTAACCTTCCTAGATCTTGCGCTCTGTAAGTAAGACTTTCAAGAAAATCTTTGGTTGCAATGGGAGTCATTGGTTCCGTGGAAGTTGGGTCATAAAACTGTGTTTTATATGCCAGACAAGCTTCAATTTTTTTATCTAAAAATCCTGTGATATCTATAACAAAATCTGGCTCAATATTTTTCCATTGTATGTAATGAAAAACTTGCTTTGGCCTCCAAGACATTTGTTTTATTGAGTCTAATTCTGTCTCTATTTTTATTAATCCTGACAAAAAGCAAGCGTCTGAAACCAATTTAGCAGCTTTAGCATGATCGGGATGACGATCATCTATTGCATTGCATAAAACAATTTCTGGCTGGTATTTTCTTATGATTTTTACAATCTGTATCTGATATTCTTCAGAATTAACTAAAAAACCATCTTTCATTTTAAGATTTTCTCTGGCAGAAATTCCTAAAATTTCCTTCGCATTTGCAGCTTCTACAGCTCTTGTTTCGTTAGTTCCTCTAGTCCCTAATTCACCTTGAGTAAGATCTACAATAGCTACTTTTTTGCCTTCTGAAATTAATTTGGCTATTGTACCACCACAACCTAATTCTACATCATCAGGATGTGCACCGATTGCTAAAACATCTACTTTCATGCCTCAAAAATACAATTTTTATTGATTAAAATAAAAACTCCCTGATTGCTCAAGGAGTTTTGTTATCTATTCTATTTATTTAATAGTTTTTGTAAGCTTAGTGCACTTGCATCTGTTGGTTTAATCAACAATGCTTTGGCAATGCTTTCTTGCGCTTTGGCTTTATCTAAATCTTTTAGTAACAGAGCCACATTGTAGTAAGCTCCGTATAAATTGTCTTGTAAAGCTTGTTGCTCTGCAGCTGGTTTTGCGAGTACTACATCTACATATTTAAGATAAGCCAATGCTGCAGGTTGGTTATACCCTCCTTTTTGCATTGCATATCCTTTGCTGTAATAGGCTGGCTCCCAAGTTGGCAATAACTCGTTGATTTTTTGCCAAGTTAATGCAGAACCTTCCCAGTTAGAAACCGCTTCATAAGCTTGCGCTAGATTAAACAATACTGTTGTATCTTCTTTATTAGCTAAAGCTTGTTTTTTTAGTCCTTCAATGGTTTCGTTAGTTGCTCCAGCATCTGCTTTAGCTTTTAGTTCTGATGCTCCACTTACGATTTTAGCATACTCGCTATCCCAGTTTAAAGTATCATCATTCGCTGCTTTTACAACTGCCATTTTTTCTGCAGATTTTTGCATTAATGCTGCTTTTGCTGCTGCATCTGCTTCTTTAGTTGCTAAACCTGCATAGATTAAAGATTCTAAGCCAGAGTCACTTGGGATGATTCTAGACTTTTCTACCTGTGCATAATAAGTATCTAAATTTGTTTTAGCATTAGCAAAATCATTATCTTGATATTGTAAATATGCTCTTAATTTATATTTGATTGGATCTGATACTTTATCAAAAACTTTATTTAATGTTTCGTTAGACTCCTCAAAATCATTATTTATGAAATAAAGTTTTGCAATTTCTAATGTTGTACTAGGATCTTCATCCGCATATTTAGTATAGTTTACTAAACTTGTAGTTGTTTCTTCGTGTCTTTGGAAGATTCTATTATATTCTGCTTGCGCTTTATAAGCTGGCGCATAAGTAACATCTGTGCTTAATGCTTTATTGATGTTGTCTTCCGCTTTTTTATACTGTTTAGCAGCCATCCAAAGAGTTGCCATTCTGTAAAAAACAGAAGCTTTATTTTTAGCAATAGACGAAGCGTTTTCATAAGCCGTCATTGCATTTCCTGGATCTTTAATTAATCTATAAGCATCACCAAGAGTATAGTAATAATACGCAGGTACTCCTTCTTTTTCTGCTTTTGCCACAGCTTTATTAAGATAAGAAACAGCTAATGAAGGATCGTTATTACCATCATACATTGTAAGTGCTTCACCAATTCTGTAAAGAACTTCTGCATCTTTTTCTCTAGAGTCTTTAGCAATTTGAGTAAAATCATTAATTGCAGAAACTTTTTGGCCTTTACCTAATTTAATAGAAGCTAAACCTACTTTATTTAAATAACTTTTAGCATCTATAGCAAGACCTTTATCAAAATATTCTTTTGCTTTATTAAAATCTGGTTCAAACTGAATTAAATAAGAGTAACCTAAATAAAAATAATTCTCAGCTGTTGGAGACTTAGCAACCATTTGATTGAAAACTTCTTTTGCCTTTGCATATTTATGGCTATCTATATTATTAATTCCTTCAGATAATGTTTGTGCGTTTGTAAAACTTAATAAGAAAGTTGCCGCAGCACTTAGAACTATTTTTTTAGAAAAACCGAATCTATATTTCATTTCTTTAAATTTTTTATTTGTTAACGTATCCTTTTCTAGGTAGAATACGCAATTTATAGGCCAAAATTAAATTAAATCTCTTAAAAATAAAAATTTTATTTCATTTGAACCTCTCTTTTGAATATATTATATGGTTGAAGCCCCTCTTTACTAACTACAATTTGACCAATTTGTGTGCAAGAAAATCTTATGAAGCCATTTGCTATGCCAAAATTACCTTCATTGGTTAAAAAGTATAAAATTCTGGTAAAAGGATAATCTAGATTTCTTATAGATTCTAAATTAGCTTCACGAACAATTCCTTTGTTATCTTTAATGGTTAGAATTTTTATTTTATCTCTAAGCGCCATCGCTTCTTTAGAATAAGGATTAGAAATAGAGTTATAACTAATAACGCCAATACTGCTAGGATATTTTGTAATTTGATCTATAATATTCTCATTACTTTTTAAAACAGAAAACTTAATTTCTGTTGGTTTTAAATTGAGCTTCTGTGCAACAAAATTAAAGTTACTTGTATAAGCTCCATCAAAAATAATCTTTCTTTGGTCTGATAAAAGTTCGCTTTTAATTTCTTGTAAAGAGAGAGTATTTCTTTCAGAGTTTTTAGAAGTAACAAAAACTACCGCATCACCAGCAAATTTAGCTGGTTCAAAAGGCAAATCTACCATAGAAGTGTATAACTTTTTTTCTTTGTCTGTTAATTCTCTAGACATAATGATAAGCTTAGCTTTGTTGTTCAGCAAATCATTAAAAGCATCACTTTCTTTCTGAAACTTAACCTTAATTTTGGTTTCGGGATAAAAAGCCATGTATCGGTCTGCCAATGCTTCAGAAACATTTTCAAAAGACTGATCTGCCACTAAGGTAATTTCTCCTTTACTAGGAACATTACCATAATCTTTAGAACAACTTACAAGAGAAATTGTAAGTAAAAGAAAAATTAGCTTAAAAAATTTATTCATCTTCATCTTTTCTTCTGATAAAAATAATTGCACGGATCACTCTAAAAATACCATATGCAATAAGTAACCCTCCTAAAAGGTAAGGGATTACTCCTTCTAACTCAACAACAAAAAACTTTTTATAAGCAACGAATATACCCATTATAATATAGCATATTCCTACAATTAGTGATAATGTATTATACATAATAATCTTCTATATCAAAAAAGAGAAGCTTTCGCTTCTCTTATAATTTTTTTAAACACTGAGTTTATTCAAAATTCATCGTAAGAGGCATTTTGTATCTTTGTCTAACAGGCTGATCGTTAATCTTCGCTGCTTTCCATTTGGTTCTAATGCTCTTCACAGTTCTAATAGCTTCCTGATTAAAATCTGAGTTACCTCCTTGTACTTTAATATCGGTAATAGAACCATCTCTTTCTACAATAAACGAAACTGTAGCTTTAATTGTTCCTTCTCCTCCTTCCATTGCTCCAGTATCAAAATTTTCAACAAACTTATTTCTGAAAGCTGAAAGACCTCCTCCTGGGAATTCTGCATCTTGATCCACAGATTCATAAATTTCTGTAGTACTTGGTGCTTTAGATTCTACTGCGGCAGCCTTTGGTGGTGCCTGTACTGGCGGCGGTACATGTGCTGTCTGTTTAACTCCTTCTTGGTTAATAAGACCTGTAGTAGTTTCTAACTGTTTAGAAATTGGCGGTGGTGGAGTTTCCACTTTTGGTGCCTTCACTGGTTCAGGAACAACATTTTGAATGATTTCAATTTTCTCTTCCTGTTTTGGTGGTGGCGGTGGTGGAGTTTCTTCTTTCTCTATTACTTCATCTTTTGGTTTTTCTTGGTCAGGAAGAATTTCCATTAGCTTAGCATCTACCTCAGTTTTATCTGGTGCAGTAAGCTGTTTAATCTTCATAACTACAAAAGGCGTAATTGCAGCAATACAGAAAAGAAGTGTACCAATAACTAAAGATCTTGTTAAAATCTTTTTATAACTTGTTCTTAAGTCATAAGCACCGTAATTTTTATTTCTATGCTCAAATACAATTTCATCTAAAGATGGATTGTAATTTAAATTATCATTTTCCATAATATTCAAATACTTGAATTAATTATTTAGCAGGTGCTGGATTAGAAGCGCCAACTTTCTTTTCGTAGATTGCTTTTTCCCAAGGTTTAATTTCTGTAACACCATATTGTTCAGACTTAGTTACAGCCATTTCATCTAATATATCTACGAAATTTTTATATACTGCATCATCCGTAGGCTTAATAATTACTGTAAATTTAGTAACATCTTTAGCATTACGTTTTGCTTGCTCGATTACTTTTGTAATCCCTTCTCTATCAAAAGTAGTTTCTTTAAGGGTTTCTTCTGTAAGACCTGCTTGGTCTAACTGATGATAGAAAATTTTGTTATCCTTACCTATGATAATTGAAATTGAGTTAGATAAATCAATCTCAGTTTGAACAGGTTTTGGTTGATCAATTTTTGGTTTTGCCGGTAACCCTAGGTCCATTACATTCGGTTTACTAAAGGTTGTAGTAAACATAAAAAACATAAGCATTAAAAAGTTAAGGTCCACCATTGGTGTCATATCAACCTTAGTACTCTGCTTTTTGGAACGGACTTTGCCTCCCTTTTCGCTTTTTTCTTGTACTTGTACTTCTGCCATCGTTTTATTGTTTATTAGTTTCCTGGTTTGTAATTAACCAAAACTTATAGAACTCTATATCTCTAAGACCTTCAAATAAACTTTTTATTTTAGGGTAATTAGTATTTCCGTCTCCTTTAATCGCCAATTTATATTCTGGGTTAATCTCAAGACTTAAGCTTACCCAGTCAATTAATTGTTTATTAACGCTATCCATCGGTACTCCCGATACTTTTACTAACTTTCTTTGGTCTTCAGGCATTTGAAGGAAGCTTTTTAGCTGATTAACAGGAACCCCAATTGCTGGAGTTTTGAAAAAAGCAACTTTATCTTCGTCTGAAAACTTTAAACCATATTTAGCTCCCATTTTATCTAAAAGCTCTGATCTTTCATTGAAATTCTCAACAGCTCCGAAATAAAACTTCCCTTCTTTAGTAACATTAATGGTCATTAAGTTACCATCTGGAAGAAGTTTTTCTGAAATAGAAGATGGCGGTTTAATCTGCTCTACATCAGGTTTTTTGAACTGAGTAGTCATAATAAAGAATGTAAGAAGCAAGAAAGTAACGTCACACATCGCTGTCATGTCTGTTACGACACCGTGTCTTTTTGGTTTGACTCTCGCCATTTTATTATTTTTTATTAAATTAAACTTCTAGTTTACACAATTTTCTTAGAAAGAAAACTGCAATTATTTTGCCAAAATTGATTAGTTAAACTCAGCAAAAGATTGTTGGATAGACATACCAACCTCATCGATTTTGTATGTAAGTCCGTCAATTTTAGAAGTAAAGAAGTTATAAAGAATAATTGCAATAGCAGATGTACCAATACCTAATGCAGTGTTAATTAACGCTTCTGAGATACCAATTGATAACGCAGCAGCATCTGGAGTACCACCAGCAGCACCTAAAGCTTGGAATGACTTAATCATACCGATTACGGTACCTAATAACGCAACTAACGTAGCAACTGTACCTAATGTAGAAAGAATCATCATGTTCTTTTCTAACATTGGCATTTCTAATGTAGTAGCTTCTTCGATTGATTTTGTAAGGGCTACCATTTTTTGCTCTTTGTTAAGAGTAGTATCTTTAGCTAAAGCTTTGTAAGTAGTAAGACCTTCTTTTACAACGTTCCCTACAGAACCTTTTTGAGCGTCGCACTCTTCTAAAGCTTCATCAATTTTATTTTTATCAAGCAAACTTCTTACTTTTACTACAAAGCTTTCTAAGTTACCTGTACCAGCAGCTTTTCTAAGAACGAAGAAACGCTCGAAAGAGAAAACGATTACG
>JAYRDY010000067.1:0-10952 GCA_041909215.1 Cloacibacterium sp.
ATTGGCTCTTGCGGCAATACAAAAAGGATACAAGTGTATTTTTGTGACCAATTCTAAACAATCTAAAGAAAAAGCAGATATTTTGCGCGCTTTTGGTGCGGAAGTTATTGTTTGTCCGACTGATGTAAAACCTACCGATCCACGTTCTTATTATTCGGTTTCTAAAAGATTGGCAACGGAAACAGAAAACGGTTGGTACGTAAACCAGTACGATAATTTATCGAACAGAGCAGCTCATTACGAATCTACTGCACCAGAAATTTGGGAACAAACCGAAGGGAAACTCACGCATTTTGTCGCTGGAGCAGGAACTGGTGGTACAATTACGGGTTGCGGAATGTTTTTCAAAGAAAAAAATAAAAATCTGAAAGTAATTGGCGTTGATACTTATGGTTCTATCCTGAAGGAATATCATGAAACGGGAGAAATTCATTTAGAAAACGCTTATACGTACATTACAGAAGGAATTGGCGAAGACATTATTCCAGAAAATTATGACATGTCTGTGATAGATCATTTTGAGAAAGTGACAGATAAAGACGGTGCAATTTATGCCAGAAAATTAGCCAAAGAAGAAGGAATTTTCTGTGGATATTCCGCAGGAAGTGCTATTGCAGCGATTAAGCAAATGCAAAATCAATTCACGAAAGATGATATCATCGTAGTTTTGCTTCATGACCACGGTTCTCGTTACGTTGGCAAAATCTATAATGACGATTGGATGAAAGAAATGGGTTGGCTAGATTAATAAGTAATTGACAATGAATAATAAACAAAATCGGGAGGAATTTTTTCTTCCCGATTTTTCATATCAAATCAAAAAATAATTATTAATTTTTTCTTGTCTTACTGTCTTTTTTTGCATTGCATTCCGTTTTGCATGCCACATTGTTCGTGGTCCGCATCAATAATTTTCTGGAAATCTGCTTGGGAAATAAATTGTGGTTTGTAAGTTGCATTTCTCATGCTTAAACCTCTAACAAAAGCTCTCATGTGATTTCTAGAAGAGCATTCTAAAAAATTATAAACCGAAATAATATCTTGATTATCGGTTTCATTTTTAAGTCTTTGCAAATCAAAAATATCTACATCTTCTATCGTTGCACCAACTTTTAAAGCCTCAATTTCAGAGGTATTTCCTTTTGAAATTAAATCGTTATATAATTTTTGAAGTTCTTGATTGTTAAATTTTCCTTGAGGTAAAACTTGATAAGGAATTTTATTTTTGTCTAAAAGTTCCTGCACTTTTTCTACGTGAGTTTGTTCACTTTCTTTGATGTTTCCAAACTGTTTGGTTTCCCATTTTTCGTATAAATGTGTATAAACATCTCGTGCTAATTTTTCTTCTTCTAACATATAAAGGAGAGAAGCATTTTCTTTTTCACTTGATTTTTTAGAAGTGTAATTACTGAAAATTACCATTCCTAAAACAAGAAAAATGACTAAAGTAAAATAACGTGTTTTCATTCTAATGGATTTTATTGTTGGACTAAAACCACAGCAGAAAGTTAAACTATTAAATTGAGAAAAGAGTGTATAATACGGTTAATCAATAAATATTACCAATATTTGCAGAAAATTTACCATGAACAAAAGTTGAGAATTAGTCGTATTTCAAACCACACGAAATTACATTTCCGTTCACAATATTATTAAATTGTTTCCCCGAAATATATTGATGAGTATATTTTCCGCCTTTGTTTTTTAAATCTTGATAAAAAACCAAAAGATGATTTCTGGTGCCACATTCTATGCCTTTTGCAGCTTCCAGAATTTCTTTTTTGTGAGAATTTCTTGCGACAATATTGATGTCGTTATAATTGAGTTCTTCAATTTTTACAGCGGTTTTTAGTGCAGAAATTTCGTCTGTTCCTTCAGAAACGAACTGATTTTTCAGGTTTTCAGTTTCTACTAAAGCTTCATTTTCTTCTACGGAAATATTTTGTTTCGCCAGAATATTTTTCCAAATATCAATATGTTTTTGCTTTCTTTTAGCAATATTCCCGAAAAGGTTATTTTGGTATTGAGCGTAGAAATTTTCGTAAACCTCTTTTGCAATTTTTTCTTTTCCGATAAGATTGGTGATAGCAGAAATTTCTTTTTCGGTTAAAAGATTAGAATTTCTCACTGATTTCGGTTGCATCAGCGAACAAGAAACTAAAAATATGGAAAGTAAAAAAGCGTGTATAAATTTCATTTTTATTAATTCAAAATAGTAATCTTAAATTTAACATTAAGTAGTTTATTAAGAGATTAAGGAAATTGAGCTGTTTTATATTTCAAATGTTTTTCCTTAATGAACTTAATTCCTTAATTATTTCTTAATGGTTTAAATTTTCATTCATCAAATCTACTAATTTTTGAGTCAAATTTTTTCTTGAAAATTGCTCTATATTTTCTGCATTTTGGTTGAGTTTTCCAGATTTCCAATTGTGGTAAGAATTTAAAATAAATTGTTTTAAATTTTCTTTTTCATCATACCCGAAATGTTTTCCAGCATTGGTTTCATTTAAGATTTTCTCAACATCAGCATCTTTTGGCCCGAAAGAAAGAATGGTTTTTCCTGTTGCCAGATATTCAAAAATTTTACCAGGAATAATTCCTTTTGAAGAATCTTGCGGGAAATTTGTCATCAATAAAACCGAAGAATTCTGCATTTCTTCTAAAGCTTTATCATGCGTTTGATAACCCAAATTTTTTAATTGATTTTTCAAAGAAGAACTTTGTATTTTTTGTAAAATTTTATCATCTAACCTTCCTACAAATTTCAATTCAAAATCATTTCTAAAATCTTCATTTTCTTGAACCAAATCTTCTAAAGTTTCCCATAAAATTTCAGGATTTCGCAGTTGCTCTAAAACGCCAATGTAACTTAAAGTAAATTTAGTTGTAGAATTGTAGAGTGGTAGAGTGGTAGAGTTTTTATTCTCCCATTTTCCAACTCTCCCATTCTCCAACTCCACGTCAAATCCATTCGTAATACAAAACGCATTCGCTCCTTTTTTTCTGAAATTTTCGGAATCGGTGTAACTTGTTGCCAAAGTTATATCTGCATTTCGGAAAACCTGTTCTTCTAAATTTCTGTGTTTTTTATCGGCAAATTTTGTCAGTTTCAGATGTTTGTAATAAGAAATTTCCGTCCAAGGATCACGAAAATCTGCAATCCATTTCAAGTTGGGCAATTTTTTCTTTAAATGTAAACCAATTAAATGCAAAGAATGAGGAGGCCCAGTTGTTACCAAAACATCATAATGACTGGCTTTAAGGTATTTTTCTAAAAATTCTACGGAAGGCTTCACCCAAAAAACTCTAGCATCGGGAATAAAGAAATTTCCTCTTACAAAAATCGAAAGTTTGGCTTTCCAAGATTGATTTTCGCCGACATCAAACTGCCCCGCTTTGAATTTTTTATTATCCTTCCCGAATTTTTCTGCCAATTGATAAGGTTCCCAAATTTTGGTTTTAATGATTTTCAAATTTTTTGGAACATCTTTCTGCAACGTTTCATCTACAATAGGATAACTCGGGTTTTCTGGAATAAAAACCGTAGGTTCCCAACCAAAATCGGGTAAATATTTTACAAATTTTAGCCAACGTTGTACGCCTGGTCCGCCAGCTGGTGGCCAGTAATAAGAAATGATGAGTATTTTTTTTATTTTGGGTTTCAAGTTTATTGTTTTTATTTAACCGCAAAAGCGACAAAAGATTTTCTATGTTTTAAAAGTTTTTCAAAAGAAAAAAAAGGTTTTACATTAATTCGTCATAATATTTATTAATAAATGTTTCTTGCCCATGATGATAAAGATTTTTAACATTGAAATTCACTAAAATTCCTTTTGGTGCTTTAAGCAAATTCATGTAATTCAAAACTTGAAATTTATGGACATCTAAAATAGTAGAAACAGATTTTAATTCTAAAACAATAATATCTTCAATCAGAAAATCACACTTAAAATCACAATCTAATTTTTTGTTTTTATAAAAAACAGGAATTTGAAATTCAGATTTATATTTAATGTTTTTTAATTTTAATTCTTCTTCTAAAGCTTTATGATAAACAACTTCGGCTAAACCTGCACCTAAAATTTTATGAACCTCAATACAAGCTCCATTAATTTTGTAAGTCAAATCAGTAAGATATTGTTGCGTAATCATTAACTCTTTTTTTACTTTTGAAAAACTTTATTTTCAATTATTTCTTTTGTCGCTTTTGCGGTTTAATAAAAATATTCCCACCAAAGAAAGTAGTAAAAACAATCCAAAAGCAATCATAGAAATTGTTTTTCCTTTTGCAATTACTTCTGGTTCGAAAAGCATTCTAATGTTATGATTTCCAGCAGGAACATAAACGGCTCTCAACAAATAATCTGCTTTGATGTAAGTAACTTCTTTTTCGTCCACAAACATTTTCCAACCTTTTGGATAATAAATTTCAGAAAAAACTGCCAATTGTGGCGTTTTAGATTGCGTTTTGAATTCTAATTCGTTGGCCTGATATTTCGTTAAATCAATAAAAGCAGTTGAGTCTGCCGCCAAAGTTTTTCCTTCAAAGTATTTTTTATCATCAACAGAAACTACAGCCGTTTTTTTAGAGTTAATATTTCCTATTTCGTCTATTTCTTCATTAGGCGTATTTACAAATTTAATATCTGAAACCAGCCAAGCATTTCCGTTAGCTTCAGGATTTATTTGTACTTGTGGTTCTTCTAATTTACCTCCCACTACATATTTGGTATTGAGTAAATTGAGAATTTGTGGAATTTGTGATGATTTTACAGAGTCATCTGCATAAAAATAATGATTGATAAGATCGTCATATCTTCTCAATTTCACAGCGTGATAACCACCAACCGAAGATTTATAATAAGAAGTATTGGTTTCATTAAAAGGCCCTAGAAGTTGGTTGAAAACTCTGTAATGCGTTTTGTCTTTTTCGGCGATTTCCTCTAACGTTTTGTTCATGTTTACACGAGAAAGCAAGTCGTTTAACAATTCACTATTTCCTGCTTTACCGATGAGATAATCAGAGTTTTCTGTAATGAAAGGGGTTTGCGCAAAAGTTTTATCAACGAAATTATCATTATTGAGATAACGTTTATTTACCGTCCATAAATCAAATAAACTTACAACGCCAATTACAATTAAAGCTACGTTTTGAGAAATTTTCTTTTTTAAAGAAAAATAGAGCATTAAGAAAGTAATGGCAACATAAATAACGGCTTTTATTGCATCAATTCTAAACATGTTGAAACGTTCGCCAACAATATAATCTAACAGATATGGTGGTAAATATGATGTTTCATTCGATGTTGAGAATCCTAATATACTTTTCCCGAAAAGGATTAATAATAAAGTAATCCCGAGAACCGTACCGCTTACATAAATGAGAATTTTTTGTTTGTATTCTTCGGTAAGTTTTTCATCATTAAAGAATCGGTATAAACCAATAATGGCAATCAACGGGAATAATAATTCTACAACCACCAAAATAGAACTTGGCGCTCTGAATTTATCATACATTGGTACAAATTTGATGAACAAATCAGACAATGGCATAAAATTACTTCCCCAAGCCAATAAAATGGTTAATATTGAAGCTCCGAGAATCCAGTAACGGTATTTTTTCCACCCGAAGAAAAATCCTAAAATAGCCAAAAATACTACAATTGCACCTTGATAAGCTGGACCAGAAGTGCCAGGTTGTTCTCCCCAATAAGTGAGACTTCCGCCAAAGCCTTTTGCAATTTGGTTGTATTCTTCTTGCGAGCTTACATTTTCTTGTACCAATTCTTGCACTTTTTGCATCATTTGCTCAGAACCTTCTTCATTACTTGCACCGCCCATTAATCTTGGGATGAAAAGGTTTAGCGTTTCTAATTTTCCGTAGCTCCAATTCAGGATTTCTTGTTTTTTCATTCCATCATTATCGGCAGCATTGTGTTCTGATTTCAGGATTTGTTTTCCACGAACGGTTTCTTTCACATATTCAGAATTGGCAAGAAGTCTTTGCGAATTCATGCCAACGCCTAAAACCATTGCTAAACCCAGGATTCCTGATGAAAGTAGAAAATGTTTCCAAGGTGTTTTTCCTGTTGCGGCTCTTATCAATTCAGATAAAAATAAAAATCCGAGCGCAAGGAAAAGGTAATACGTCATTTGTGGATGGTTGGCTGCAATTTGCAATCCCATAAAAAGTGACGTGACGATAAACCCGAGAATGTATTTTTTACGAATATAAACCAATAAAATTCCGGCTAAAAGTGGTGCAAAGTAAACCAAAGTGGCTACTTTACCATTGTGTCCTGCTGCAATAATAATGTAAAAATAGGTGGAAAGTCCGAAGAAACTGGCTCCTAAAAGAGCATATTTCCAGTTTTTGGTAGCAATATAACCGAGCAAGAAAAATCCTGCAAAAAGCAGAAAAATAAAATTGGCAGGTTTGGGTAAAAAGTTGAAGGCGTCATCTATTTTTTTGATGATGTCACCTCTAAATTGCGCTCCACTCTGATAGGTGGGCATTCCGCCGAACATGGCGTCACTCCAATAGGTTTCGGTTCCGTTGTTGGCTCTGTAGTCTAACAGTTCTTTTGCACCACCTTTGTATTGCACAATATCGTGTTGTAGCAATTGTTTGCCAGAAATTACAGGGTTGGCATAAGCTAATGCAAGAACCACGAAAACCGCCAATGAAATGACGATGTAAAGTATATTTTTATTTTTCAGCATATTGCAAAAAAGTGTTTTGAAAATTTGATATGGTTTGAATTTGGTTGATATTCAGATTAGAAACCTTCAAATTTTATCTTCTATTTTATAATTCTTATTTCTTAATTCTTATTTCTTACTTTCATCCTTCACTTCTTCATAATCCACAGTTTCTGCATCCCAGTTCACTTTTTCTTTAATGCTATTCTGGGATTGAGATTTGGGTTGAGGATATTCTCTGTTTTTAGGATTTAGAGCAGGGAAGTTTTTATAAAAAGCATTAAAAAAGATTCTTTTCAGGATATTCCACACGAAAAAAATAATGATTGTTGCTAAAACAATTTCAATTAAATACTTTATTACAGACATTTTTTATTAGAATTTATAACTAGGGTTTATGGTAACCAAAGAATTGGTTTTCTTACTTAAAACTTGTGATTGTTTTCCGTCTGAGAAAGATTCATTTTGGTTTGTCGTCATATTCAGTTTAGAACCTAAAATCCAACCAGTGTTAGCATCAACTTTTATGGTGCCATTTTGTGAGCCATCTAGACTTATAGAATGTGCAACACCGTTTTGGTTGTTAGATTCAGATTTTTTAGGAATTCCGCCTTTTACGGAAATTTCTGCAATGCCATTTTCTACACTTTTTAAAGTATAAGTGGTGGTAAGTTTCACGCTACCATCTGGTGTTACATTTACGGTTTCCTTCCAGCTTTCTCCTATTTTAGCACCTTTTGATGGCAAAATATTAATGTTTTTACTGAATTCTTCTTTTAAGAATTTTTCGCTAAAACCTAGTTTGAAATTATCCATAAACGCTTTAGTTTGCGCAGCATCTTTAATAATAGGTGTAATAGCAGACGTTATTTTTTTGTAAACAGCATCAAAACCCGTAATAGAAAGAATTTTACCATTTTTATCCATTCTTATATGGAGTTTATTGCCCGTTTGAGCTTTTTGTACCGCCCACATAAATTTCTGATTTTGGTCTGCAGGTGCAGCGCCTTTCGTATCAATACTTTGTGTTTTCCCTTGAGATGAGGAAGATAATTTTTTACCCATTAACATCATCGAAATTTCATAATTTCCTTTAGCATCAATATTATCAACCGTAAAACTCATCTCATCGGTAGATTCGTTTGTCCCCGTCATCGATTGTTTCCCGTTAGAAAGCGTTTGGTTATCTCTTTGGTACGTAACAAAAGGGTAGGTTTTGCCTTTTTCTAGTTTGAAAGTCGTTTTATAAACCCCCAAAGAATCTTTAATGGCAGGATTTTCTACTTTTGCCGTTTCTTTTTCTTCCACAGGAACTTCTACTGTTACCGTTTTACCTGTTTTAGGATCTACTTTTGTTACCGTTTTGGTTTCTTTTTTACAAGAAATTAATGCTATTGAAAGCAGCGCAATTGCTGTTATTTTTTTCATCTGTTTTTGATTTTTATATTAAAGAAAGAACGATTTTTCTTTCCGTAAATTTTTTTAATATTTTAATTTTCAACTGAAATAGATTTCTGTCTCACCGCTTCATAAAGAATAGCGCCGCAAGCAACAGAAACGTTCAGAGATTGTGTTTTTCCAGTGATGGGTAATTTAATTTTTTCGTCTGAGTGATGCAAAACTTCTTTAGAAATTCCCGTTTCTTCATTTCCCATCACAATGGCGCAAGGTTCAGAGAAATTAGCATCATAAATCAGTTTTTGGGCTTTCTCAGTCGCTGCAAAAACCGTAACTCCTGATTGTTGAAGAAAATCAACAACATGTGCAAGATTATTTTCTTTGCAAATTTTCACGTTATACAAAGCTCCCGCTGAAGTTTTAATCGCGTCCGAATTAATCGGAGCAGCACCTTTATCCGGAATTATAATTGCATCAATACCAACACATTCTGCAGTTCTGGCAATCGCGCCGAAATTTCTTACATCTGTTAATCTATCTAAAATCAACAAAAACGGAACTTTGCCTTCCTCAAAAATTTGTGGCAATAAATCCTCAATTTTATAAAACGGAATTTCCGAGATAAAAGCAACCACACCTTGGTGATTTTTTCTTGTAAAACGATTCAGTTTTTCAATCGGAACGGTGTTGGGTCTTATATTATGCTTTTTCAGTAGTTTTTTTAAATCAGCATAGATTTCGCCTTGCAAACCACCTTGTACAAAAATTTTATCAATGGTTTTACCAGCTTCAATGGCTTCCATAACAGGTCTTAAACCAAAAATAAAATCTTCTGTTTTAGAATCACTTTCGTCATTTTGAGGTCTGTCAAAACGAGGTTTTCTATCAAAGTTCTTTGACGGAAAATTTCTTTTCTCCCCCGAATTATATTTTCTATTAAATTCTCCCAATTTTTTAATTTTAATATATGAATTTTTTGTGTCGTTCCTACGGAACTCAAAAATGTGTTTTTATATTTTCTGCTACAAACCTTTTGCTCTTACAGAGCAAAAACTTCAAAAATCAACTTCAATCTTCTTTTTCTCAACCTCAACCTTTACCTTTATCTAAAACTCTTCTCCCGCCAAAGCTCTTTTTTGTGCCATTACATACCCAAAGTGTAAGCTTTCGTGCATGTTATTGAAGATGATTGCGTCTTGAATGTTCTTCAAATCAATGCCAAAACTCGTAGAATAAGCAGTGTAGTCTGGGAAGAAATCATCATCATAATCTTTCATTAAAATTTTAGAAGTTTCTATCAACAGAAATCCTAAATCTTCCACTTCAGATTCAGAAACATTAAGATTGGCAAGTGTGCCTTTTTTGTACGTATCAACCCAATATTTATCAATTCTAAAGTTGTTGCCACTTAGGTAATAACACAGTAATTGTTGAGTAGCTACGCAGTGGGCAATATTCCAATAAATATTATTGTTGAAACCATCTGGTATTGTTAATAAGTCTTTATGAGAAGTACTTTGAAGGATTTTCAGAAGATTTTTTCTTACAGCTCTATGGTTTTGAAAATGAGTATTCATTTGAATTTAAATTTTAAACTCCAAAAATACTGAAAAAGGCTGGAAGTTGGAAGTTGGAAGTTGTAAGATTTTTATAAATTATTCTTAAAGTTTTTTAATTTATTTAAATTGTTGTTTGTCAGGGTTTTAAAAAATGTTTTTGGTGGCGATTTCGATGATATTTTTTAACTTCTGACGTCCAACTTCTAGCTTCCGATTTTTTTTAACAAATTTTAACCAAAAATTGGCATTAATTGTGTTGTCAATTCCCTGAAAATCGTGAAATTTACACCTTAATTTTTCAAAAATTATGCAAGAACTTAATCAAGCAGAAGATATTAAACAATTAACGGAAAAAGTAAAAGAACAAAACATTTACTTTTCATTGTTGAAAAAGGAAATTAATCGCGCAATAATCGGGCAAGAATACATGGTGGATAGACTTTTGATAGGTTTATTAGGAAATGGTCACGTTTTGCTGGAAGGTGTGCCTGGTTTGGCGAAAACATTGGCGATAAAAACTCTTTCAGAAGCGGTACATGGTGCGTTTTCCAGAATACAATTTACACCAGATTTATTGCCTGCAGATGTTATTGGTACGCAGATTTACAATGTGAAAGAAAATGATTTTTCGATAAAAAAAGGGCCTGTTTTTGCGAATTTTGTTTTGGCTGATGAGATTAATCGTGCGCCAGCGAAAGTGCAGTCAGCACTTTTGGAAGTAATGCAAGAAAAACAGGTAACCATTGGTGATGAAACCATGAAATTACCAACGCCGTTTTTGGTTTTGGCGACTCAAAACCCGATTGATCAGGAAGGGACTTATCTTTTGCCAGAAGCACAAACCGATCGTTTTATGCTGAAATGCAAAATTGATTATCCTGAATTTGAAGATGAAAGACAAGTCATGAGAATGGTTTCAACTTCGGTAATTCCTCAAATAAAACCTGTGATTTCTTTGGAGCAAATTCTAGAAGCAAAGAAAATCATCAACCAAATTTATTTAGACGAAAAAATTGAGAAATATATTCTCGATATGGTTTTCGCAACCCGTTATCCAGAAAAATATGGACTTTCTGAGCTGAAAAACTACATCAGTTTCGGGGCTTCGCCAAGAGCTTCCATCAATTTAGCAATTGCTTCTAGAGCTTTTGCTTTCCTGAAAGGCAGAGCTTTTGTAATTCCTGAAGATGTAAAAGCGATTGCAAAAGATGTTTTGCGTCACAGAATTGGTTTAAGTTTCGAAGCGGAAGCAGAGGATGTTGATGCAGACGAAATTGTGGATAAAATTTT
>JAYRDY010000068.1:0-10929 GCA_041909215.1 Cloacibacterium sp.
CATTAGTAGTCATCAATTTAGACAAATCATCGTTAGTTACTACATTTTCAGGGACATAATAACCATAACCTTTTATTACACTCTTAATCATAAAGTTTTTAAAATTTGTGGGCACAAAAATAAGGTTTTATTTTTAACATAACTTAACATTTGAGACATAAAATGCTTATAACATTTATTGATTATAACTAAAACAACTTCTAGAAAGGCATTTTTATTGAAAATTTAAACCCAAAATAATTTAAATTTTTCTATTTTTGATGAAATTTAAACAATGGCAGTTAATCTTTTATTCAAATCAGAAAACTTTAAATGGATTGATGTATTTGATTTAAAACCTGAAGAAATTCGCTCTATTTCTTCGGAATATGATATTAACCATTATTTGCTTGAAGACTGCATAGACCCAAACCATTTACCAAAATTTGAAGATTTAGGCGAACTGAAATTTCTTTTAACCAGAATAAACACCATTGCGGAAAGACTCAACCTAAATACCATTAGCGATGTAAGCACTAAATTGGGTATTTTTCTAAAAAAAGATTTGATTTTAACCGTTCACCGAACCGAAAACGATGCAATAAAAACGCTGCTTAAAGACCTGAACGAAAATAAAATAATACATCCTAATCCTTACAAAGTAGCTTTAGAATTGGCTCAGAATATATTTAAATCTTATGAAGAGCAAAATCTTATTTTACTAGAACAAATGGAGAAAATGGAAAGCGAAATTTTCTTAAAAAATATTTCTAGCGCTACACAAATTAAACGTTTATACCGTTTCAAAAGAAAGGTTGGTCTCAACCAAAAAGTTCTGAATGTTTCTTCGGAATGGGTGAATTCTTTTGATAAATTACCTTTAGAAACTGTAGAAATTAAAGATTTAAAAGACAGTTACAAAGATTCTCTGAGTGATTATGATCACCTTAACTTACAAACAAGCAACCTGATTAGTATGTTTATTGCGCTATCCGACCAAAAAGCCAATCAGGTTATGAAGATGCTGGCAATTTATTCGGTTTACTTTTTGCCTATTACTTTTATCGCTGGTTTATACGGAATGAATTTCGATCATATGCCAGAAATACATACTCAGAATGGTTATTACATTACTTTAGCCGTTATGGCAACCGTTGTTATCGTAACCTTTATTTATATGAGAAGAAAGAAATGGTAAATAAAAAAGACATCTAATCGATGTCTTTTTTATGATTAATGTAAAGCTTCACTCAAATCTATGGTTTCGCCACCTTTTTTCTGTCTAACGAACAAAATAAACGGAATACATATTAAAAATAAAATCCCTGAAGATTGTAATAGTTTTTTGTAAGCTAAAGCAGCATCTGCTTTTGCATTAATTACATTTACTTTTGCACCTACCAAAGAAGCGTCTGCATCTAACAAATCGGTGATATTTACCAAACCATTATCAAACTTATTTTTGGTAATTCTATAATTTTCAGTGGCTTGCTCTAAGGCTCTTTCATAAACTTCGATTTTCTTTTTAGCCAAATTAAAGTTCTGAAAATCTCTATTGATTTCTAATTTTATTTGGTCATTAAGAAGTTCTCCGTTAGCCACTAATTGTTTTTCGCGCGCCTCAGCTTTTAGCAAAGAGGTGTTCTTTTTCCAAAGGTTATCGAGATTATATTGTACACCAACTCCTATATTTATAGCATTGGTAATGGTTACCAAACCAGGGATATCTGCAGCAACATATCCACCAGTAAGCGCTACCGTTGGCAAATGTTCTGCTTTAGCTGCTTTAGCAACTGCATTTGCTGCTTTAACCTGATAATCAACAGACTGCAAATCTTTCCTATTCTGAAAAGCTTCATTTAAAAAATAAGAAACTGGCTGGTTTTCAGTTAAATCATCAATATAATTTTCATCAATCTTAATTTCTGTAGTTTCTGGTAAACCAAGAAGTAAATCCATATTAATATTGGCAATACTGTAGTTATTATGAGCATCAAGCAGTTGCAATTCTATGTTAGAAGTCTGCAATTGTGCTTTCAACCTATCATTTCTTGCCATTAAACCATTGTTTTCTAGTTTCAGAAAAGTTTCATCACGCTTTTGGGAAGCATTAAGATTTTCTTCTAAAACTTTTATGGTCTGTGATGCTTTAAACAAGTTGTTATAAGCCTGAGAAATATTATAAGCAATAGCATTTTTATCATTCTCAGCATTGAGTTTAGAAGCTTCTATTAGATATTCTGCTGATTTGATGCCATATTTTATTTTTCCTCCTGCAAAATTGGTATAAGTAAGATTTGCAGAACCATACAATACATTGTTAACCTTAATGTTTTGTGCTCCAGAAGCTGTAGAACCAGGGTTTACCTTTAAATCTACAGTTGGACTAAACAGATGAAGATAACTACCACTTAATTTAAAATCTGGCAATTGTCTATTTTTCGCTTCAATTAACTGGGCTGTATTTTCTTCAATTTTTGCCTCGTCAATTTTAAGATTTTTGCTATTATTAATGCCTAAATCTATTGCCACTGCCAAAGAAATGGTTTTGATTTCTTGTCCAGAAATCTGAGAAATACTCCAACTAAAGAGTAAAATCCCTAAAATGTTTCTATTCTTTTTCTTCATAACCCAAAAGGTCTTTTAGTAATGTAATTAAATTTTTGGTGAGATTATTATAAAATATTTCGTGAAATTCCTCAGATTTATTTTCCGAAAATTCCTGATAAAGATTCATGCCTTGTTTTGAGTAAAAAACCGTTCCTACAATCACAGAATGCAGAAATAGAAAGTTTGGTTTTTTGGTGAAGACTTTATTTTCAAAACCTTCCTCCAAAAGCCTTTGATACATTTTGATGTAACCAATTTTAGACGTTCTTAAAAAACTCAAAATCTGTTCATTCCCAACACCTTCTGTAGTATGTACAGATTGCAAAATGGTATAAAATTCTGGTATTGTTTTTACTCTTTTTATGTAGTTTTTAACAATTTTAGTAAGTTTTTCCCATTCATTTAAATCTGGATTTTCTAAAATTTCTATGGCAAAAGACTGCCCTTCTTTCATTCTTACTTTAAAAATTTCTTCAAAAAGTTTTTCTTTCGACCCGAAATAATAAGAAATCATAGAAACATTTACACCAGCATTTTTGGCAATATCTCTGGTAGAAGTTGCAGCAAAACCCTTTTCAGCAAAGAGTTTCTCTGCTGCTAAAAATATTTTATTATCAGTAGAATGTTCCAAAATGTATAAATTTTAAGCAGCAAAATTAAACATTTATTTAAAATCAATCAAACGTTTGATTGATAGATTTCAACTATTTAACCTTTCCTTAATATTCTATTATTAAATAATTTTTCTATTTTTGATGAAACAAAATTTTAAATACAATGAAAAAAATATTTGCAATGGTTGCAATAGCAACTTTTTCTTTAGCATTTTCACAAGAAACTCCAAAAAAATCTTGCTGTGCTGATAAGGCTAAAAAAGAATGCTCAACAAAAGATAAAAAAGAGTGTTCTACTAAAGACAAAAAAGAATGCGCTACAAAAGATAAGAAAGAATGCAAAGCAGAAGCTAAAAACGAGAAAAAATCTTGTTGCGCTTCTAAGAAAAAAGCAGCTTAAAATAAAAAACACCGAAATTTCGGTGTTTTTTTTATGGATTTTTATGAATGTAACGGGTTAATTTAATTCCTAAATCTGTCCACACAATTTTGGCATTTGCATTTCTATAAAGATGCAAATCTGCTGCGGATATTTCTTCTAAAATTTCTACAATATTTGCACCGTGCACAAAATTGGTAAAAGATTGCCAATTGAAGCCGTTTTTACTTAATTTTTTGTAAACTAAACCGTCTGCATCGTAATTCTGCAACAATGCCAACCTAAACATTTCAGCACAATAATCTAAGAAACTCTTTTGTTTTTCTCGGTTCCAAGAAGCGATATTTCTTCCCCAGTTGATGATGTTTCTCAGCACTTCTGGTCTTTTTTTCGCCATAAAAGCATTGCGCACCCAATCTATAAAAAGGGCTTCAAACTCTTCTGAAGTTTCATTAGAATTAATGAGTTGTAATGCTGTATTGTAATTCCCTTGTGATTGATGAATAATTTCCGCCAACTTTTCTTCTGTAATATCAAAATTATTTTTGATGACATGTTCTAAACTTTCATCATCAATTCTTGGCACTTCAACCGTTTGACATCTCGACAAAATAGTTGGCAAAATAGCGTCTATTTTTTCAGCCAAAAGTAAAATTATCGTTTTTTTAGGGGGTTCTTCCAAAAACTTCAGAAATTTATTGGCCGCAGCTTGGTTCATTTTATCAGCGCGCCAAACGATGAGTATTTTCGTACCTCCTTCGAAACTTTTGAGTGCAAATTTTTGGTTTTGCGCATCTATTTCATCAGCAGAAATAAAAAGTTGCTTGTTTTGAGCATCCAAAACTTCATTCCATTCATTAATAGATGCATAAGGATTACCGAGTATCATTTCTCTAAATTCTTCGTAAAACCGTTGACTAAGAGAGCTGTTTTTCTCTGTAAAAACTGGAAAACTGAAATGCAAATCGAGATGGTTGAGATGTTCTACTTTAGAGGCAGCATGTTCATTCTCTCTTTTCAAAATTTCTTTAGCATACGCCAAAGCAAGGGGCAAAGTCCCGAAACCTTCTTCACCAACAAATAATTGAGCGTGGCTCACACGTTCTTTATTAATAGCGTCTATAAGTGTAGAAATTAACTTTTTTTGCCCTACAATTTCTTCCCAATTCATAGTTTCAAAGATACGGTTTAAGAACAAAACTTCAAAAATTGAATAAAAATTTCTTTTTTTATGTTTAATTAAGGCTTATTAGATGATATTTAACGCTTTTTAATAGAAAAATCACTTTCACGTTTCATTAATAATTAAGATATTTGCGCATTAATATTTATACATAATGAGAAAAAGAATTTTTCTTTTACCTTTTTTAGCATTAGCATTTGGTTTACACGCACAAAGCATGGGGAATTCTCCGTACGCAAGCTTCGGGATTGGCGAAGTAAAATATGACAATTCTGTAGAAACCAGCGCAATGGGAGGCATAAACACAGCCTATGTTTGGGATTTCAACAATAGTTTTAATTTTAAAAACCCTGCTGCTAATACCAATTTAGAAATTACCTCTATAAAAGTTCAGGCAAATAACGAGAATCAGTTTTTTAAGACTGATTATAATAACTTAGATGTAACAAAACATTCTTCTTATCTTTCTAATATTTCAATCGCTTTTCCTATTTCAAAAAAACTAAAATTTGGGTTCGGCTACCAGCCTTATAGTTCTAAGAAATACAACTTAGTGAGATCTGAAATTTTAGCTGATAGCACCGTAAAAGCCAACCGTTTTTATGGTGAAGGCACTCTAAATACTGTACAAGCTGCCTTTGGTTACCAGATTAATAAAGAATTTGCTTTGGGACTTAGAAGCAATTTCTACTTTGGTAAGCTAGCGGATGTAGAAGAATTAGCATTTTCTGATGCAGTTCTTATTAATGGCTTTGAAACCTCTAATAAAATTAAAAGCTTCAACTTCACATTAGGAACTACTTATCAAAAAAAGTTTAAAAATGATGAAAAGCTAACTTTAGGAGCTACCTATACTTTTGGTACAACAGGCAATTTAACTACTAATTACATTAACAGCAGCTATTATTATGCTTCTGACACTAAAGTAAATGTAACTGAAATTGAAAATAAAACCAGTAAAGATAAAAGCTTAATCCCTACTGAATTTTCTTTTGGAGTAGGCTACGGAAAAGAAGCCAAATGGTTTGCCTCTACACAAATTGATTATAAAAAAGGGTCAACAACATTATTCTTAGGAAAACCTTTTACTTATCAAGATTCTTATAGAATTACTGCAGGTGGTTGGTATTTACCCAATTATAATGATTTCAGAAATTACCTGAACAGGGTTGTATATAGATATGGTGTTTTCTACGAAAAAGGGAATGTAAACATTAACAATACCAATATTAACCAATACGGTATTACTGCTGGTCTTACCCTACCTTTCCAGAAATCTAACGCCGTAAGAATGAGTAGTGTAGATTTAGGTCTAGAATTGGGCAGAAAAGGAACATTAAAGAACAATCTTATTCAACAAAATTTCTTTAACGTAAAAATTGGAATTAACTTTGCAGACAAATGGTTCCAAAAACGTGTTTACGAATAAAATGATAAAAAATCTTTACAGAATATGGATAAAAAATATAGTCGCCTTATCAGGTTTGGCTATATTTTTTGTTTTAACCTCTTGCGAAGAAGATTTGGCCGAAGCCAATAAAAACGCCAACAAGAATTTCCCTTCGAGAGTTATTTACAACGCAGACATCACGAGAAGAGACTCAGGCAAAGTAAAAGTTAGGTTTAAAGCTCCACTTCTAGAAGAATATGAATTTATAGATACCCCTTATGCAGAGGTAAGAAAAGGCCTTTATCTAGAATTTTATGATTCTAAGAAACCTAACGTCCCAGGGAAATTATGGGCAAAATATGCTAAAATTATTGAGAAAAAACAGTTTTACGAAGCCAAAGGCAATGTAAAAGTAATTAATAATGAAGGGCAAACTTTTGTAATGGAATCTATTTATTGGGACAAAAAGAACCAAAAAATGTACACCAAAGACACGGTTTTTATCTCGGATAAAGATGGTAATATTTTTGTTGCAGCACACGGCATGAATGCTAAAGACGATTTCTCAGAATATACTTTCTACAATAACTCTGGCGATTTCAACGCTAAGATGAAAACGGGCAAACAATAATGACTTCTTATTCCGCCATTGGCTTAATGTCCGGAACCAGCCTTGACGGCTTGGACATTTGCCATGTAGAATTCTCAAAATCAGAAAATTGGAATTTTGAAATTCTAGCAGCCGAAACCATTTCTTATGAAGAAAATTGGAAACTAAAACTGCAAAATACTCCCCAACTTTCTGCTGAAGATTTATTGGCTTTAGACAAAGAATTCGGCTTTTTTTTAGGCGAAAAAACTCAGGAATTTATTCTTAAACAAAATATTTCAGAGTTAGACGTTATCGCTTCTCATGGGCACACCGTTTTTCATCAACCACACCGAAAATTCACGCTGCAAATTGGTGACGGAAGAGCCATAAAAATCATTACAAATAAAACCGTTGTTTACGATTTTAGAAGTCAAGACGTTTTAATGGGCGGAAACGGCGCTCCATTGGTACCTATTGGTGACGAATTATTGTTCTCTGAGTTTGATGCGTGCCTTAATTTGGGCGGCTTTTCTAATATTTCTTTGAAGAAGAATGAGGAAAGAATTGCATTTGATATTTCTCCGGTAAATGTTGTTCTGAATTTTTTTGCTGAAAAATTAGGTAAAAATTATGACGAAAATGGAGATTTCGCCAAAAATGGAAACATTAATTTAGCAATTTTAGAACAACTAAATGCTTTAAATTTTTATAAAAAACAACATCCTAAATCTTTAGGAATTGAATTTGTAAATGCTGAAATTTTCCCTTTGTTAAACAATGAAACGCCTGAAAACGTTCTCGCCACTTTCACCGAACATATTGCGATACAAATTTCGAAAGTTTTTAATGAAAATCAGTTAAAAAAAGTTTTAGTAACTGGTGGCGGAGCTTTTAATGCTTATTTAATTGAAAAGCTAAAAGAAAAAACTACTTCGGAAATCATTATTCCTGATGAGAAAATCATCAACTTCAAAGAGGCTTTAATCTTTGCTTTGATGGGAGTTCTTAGGATGAATAATGAGGCAAATGTACTTTGTTCTGCAACAGGAAGTTCAGCCAATCACTCTTCTGGGATTATTGTATAAAAAAAGTTTCAGAAAATTTCTGAAACTCTATTTTTTATTATTAATTGCTCATTACTTATATTAAAGCTGCTCCATCTTATCAGTTAAAGCATTTAAAAAGCTTTGTAACGGTTTTTCAACCATCATTTTAATAAAAGGATTAAACTTACCATCAAAAAGCAACTGTACTTCTGTTTGGGTTTCGCTAATTGGGTTAATATTCCCTGTAAGAGAAAAATCTAGAGAAGAACTCGCCGATTTTAGTACCACTTTCTTGTCTTCTTCTAATTCTGCTATTTTAAGAGCCACTTCTGGCATACCTTTTAAGCCGAACTTAAAACCATCTTCTCTATGCTCAAAACTTGTTAAACTGTCTGGCATAAGGTGTTTATAATCTTCTGGTTTTTTAAGCATGTCAAAAAGCTCTTTTGAAGATTTATTTACGATTATTTTTCTTCCTTCTAAATTCATTTTTATATTTTTGTAAAAATTAACAGTCTTGCAAATGTATAAAGTTTTTGTCAATGAAAAAAAATTAAGCATTAGTAAATCCGTAACAAATGCTGAGAGAAACATAAGATTTGAAGATTCTACAAGTCTTGAAATAGCAGTTGATTTGCTTGAAAATACTTCTTGCACTGAGATTAACGTCTATGGAGAGAATCTAAAAACTATTTGGCAAGAATTTACTTCTTTATTCAAAGTAATTGAAGCGGCTGGCGGAATGGTGTATAATGCCGAGAATAAAATTCTGTTTATTTATAGATTAGGAAAATGGGATTTACCAAAAGGGAAACTAGAGCCCAATGAATTGCTTAAAGCAGCTGCAATAAGAGAAATAGAAGAAGAAACAGGACTGAAAGAATTAATTTTAGAATATTTTGTACAGAACACCTTCCACGTTTATCATGAAAAAAGAAACGGTAAAGACGAAAAAATTTTAAAATCTACCTATTGGTTTAAAATGAAATATATAGGAAATGACACGCCAAAACCTCAAATAGAAGAAGGCATTACAGAAGTCAGCTGGAAATCTTATGATGACATTCTGCATCATGTTTATCCTAATACTTTCCAAAATATTAAATTAATCTTACAAGAAGAAATAATAAAAAAGGTTGAACGTTAATTCAACCTTTTTGTTTTATTGTATAAAATCTAGTGCTTTTTCTAGCGCGATTCCTCTAGATGCTTTCAGAAGGATGTTCTGAGATTTTATTTGATGCTTTTTTAAATAAGCAATTAAATCTTCTGTAGTTAAAAAATTAACAACATTTTGTTTTACTTCAGAAAAGTTTTTCCCTACGGTTATAATCTCATCAAAATTGAGTGTTTTAGCATAATAAACAATCTCTAAATGCTCATTATAACTATCTTCTCCCAATTCTAACATATCACCAATAATAATGGTTTTAGAACCTTGAAAGTGTGCAAAATTATCCAAAGAAACCTTCATAGAACTCGGATTTGCGTTGTATGTATCAAGAACCAAAGTTTTCTCGCCTTTTTGTACGATTTGCGAGCGCATATTGGTTGGCGTATATTCTTCGAAGGCTTTTTTAATTAAATCAAAAGAAATCCCAAAATACAATCCTAAACTTGCAGCTGCACAAAGATTGGTAAAATTATAATCGCCTGTAAGATTAGATTGCGCCGAATTTCCTTCATAAACCAAACCTACACAATTGTTTTCCGAGAATTTTTCAAAATAGAATTCAGAATCTGTTTTCCCGAAAGGGATAATTAGATCATAATCTTCTGTAAGCTGAACTTGGATAGGATCATTTTCGTTGATGATTACAAACCTGTCATTCGCAATAAGGAAATCATACAATTCAGACTTTCCTTTTATTACGCCTTCTACTCCACCAAAACCTTCTAAATGCGCTTTTCCAAAATTGGTAATGTACCCAAAATTAGGTTGAGCAATGGTGCATAAAAATTCTATTTCTTTTTGATGATTAGCGCCCATTTCTATCACCGCCATTTGGTGTTCTGGCTTTATAGAAAGTAAAGTAAGCGGAACCCCAATATGGTTATTGAGATTACCGAAAGTGTATTGTGTATTGTATTTCTGCGAAAGAACTGCATGAATTAGTTCTTTGGTTGTTGTTTTACCGTTGCTTCCTGTAAGCGCAATGATAGGAATTTTAAGTTGTGCCCTGTGATGTTTGGCCAAATTCTGCAAAAATTCTAAAGTAGATTTTACATAAAATATATTTTTTGCAGAATTTTCAAAATCTTTATCTTCTACAATTACAGCTAGAGCTCCTTTAGAAATAGCGTCTTCCGCAAGAGTTGCTGCGTTAAAATTATCCCCTGAAAAGGCGAAAAAAATATCGCCACTTTCTATTTTTCGGCTGTCAATAGTAACTTTATTAGATTGTAGATAAAGTTGGTAAAAGCTTTCTATATTCATTTGGTAAAAATAAAAAAATCCTTCCCAAAAAAGGAAAGGATTTTGATTTATTTAAGATAAATTTTATCTTTTTGTACGTTTGTTATTGTTATCTTTAGCATCTTGTGCCACACGGAAACCAACCCAACCAAAAGCTTTAGACTCTTCTTTGTATCTTCTTTGTCCTGGGTCTAACCAATATGCAGTATCCATCCAAGAACCACCTTTTACAACCCTTACTGTGTTAGAAATCTTAGTAGTTCTAGACTTGTTATCTTTTTGGAGAATAACTCTACCTTTTTCATCAACTATAAATTGAGTTTTTGGAGAGTTGTACATATTGTATTCTGAAGCAGCACTATCAATTTCTTTACCATATCCCGCTTCTAGAGAAGACATAAAATCACCATCTCTGTAATTTCTTTGGTCTTCTACTGTTTTTCTTTCATAAGTACCTGGTAAACCTTTATAGATTTCTCTACCATCAGCTAAACGATCGTATCTAACATCTTTAGGATCTACTTTTTTATAAGTTCCATCAGCATTTTTCACTGTTTGTTGTGGCATGTTACCTCTGTAGTAGTTGAAATCACTCGCTTCTTCATCAATAATTGGTCTGTACACATCTGCAGTCCACTCTGCTACGTTACCATACATCCCGAAAATACCTAAATCATTAGATGGATACTGTCTAACATCTGATGTTGTAGGAGAACCATC
>JAYRDY010000069.1:0-10556 GCA_041909215.1 Cloacibacterium sp.
TACCCCAAAAATACCTACTCTAATTCTGTTTTTATTGAAAATTTTATACTTTTCTGTTTTACCGTCTAAAATGGTATTGCTAAAATCATAATTAGAAGTAATGAACGGAAATTGAGCGTTCGGTAAGACTTTCAGAAACCCTTCAAGACCGTTATCAAAATCGTGATTCCCCATTGTGGAAGCATCATAACCCATCATAGACATCAATTTAAATTCTAACTCGCCTCCATAAAAATTGAAATACGGCGTTCCTTGGAAGATATCTCCAGAATCTAGCAAAAGAATGTTTTTTTCTTGCTCTCTAATTTGCTGTATAAGAGTTGCTCTTCTTGCAAAACCACCTTTATTGGCATTTCTTGCATCTGTAGCATCAAAAGGTTCTATCCTACTGTGCTGATCGTTGGTATGCAAAATGGTTAATTTATATTCAGATTTTTGGTCTAATAATCCTGCATTTGCGGCAAAAGCCATGTTAGGCGCTAAAGTAAGTGCTAAAGTTCCGCCTCCTATTGTTTTTAAAAAATCTTTTCTATTCATTGGTTTTGCCTATAAAATTTAAACGTATTTCTGAAGAAGTTTTAATTTCTGGATTTTTTTTGAAATATTCCATAAAAACATCTCTCATCCTAAGACCTGTGGTGATAATTTCTCCTTTTGAGAAAAATTTCATGTTATCGCCACCTTGCGCTAAATAGTCTGATGTTGCAATATAATAAGTCTTATTTACATCAACTGCTTGTCCGTTAATGAGTCCACTCTTCAAACTTTTACCTTCAGTTTCAATGTATAAATGAGACACGGGATTATTTTTCTCGTACTGCACATAGTAATCAAACAAACCACTGATGTCTTTACCACTCATTTTCACCAAAACAATTTCATTTTCAAAAGGCATTACTTCAAATACATTTTTCACTAAAATATCGCCTGCACCAATGGTTGCACGGATGCCACCAATGTTGATTACAGATGCATCTACATCTGCAATATTGTTTTTAGAAGCCCATTCTTTCGCAGCATTATAGGTAAAATCTGCCAAAAGATTGCCCAAATTACTATTATTTCCTTTTTTATTGAGATCTACAGATGTGTAAGAAACTTTAGTGTTCATTTCTTTTTCCAGACCTTCTTTATAAGGTTTAATGAATTTCACATACTCTTCATTTGCCTTAATATCACTACTAATACTGGTATTTTTCTGTGTTTGCACTTGTGCTACCTGCAAAGAAGATTTGCATGCCGTTAATGTTAATGCAACAACCGCTAATACCCAAAATTTATTTTTCATAAAACAACATTGTTTGATGTGCAAATATAACAGATTAAGTATTATTTTTTTGAAAATTAGCTGATAAATATTTCTTTGAATTCTTTGAAAATCTTAGCTATAAATTTAAGTTTATCCCATCTAAAACTGTATTTGTTTTAAAAATCATCATTTTTTGTTAAAAAACTACGTCAAAAAAATAAACTGAAAGAGGATAACATGACAAATTTTCTAATATCAGAAAATAATATCTGTAAAATTTTCGTTAATTTTGAGCACATTAATTTTTATAACTTTATAACAAAATGAACAATTTAAAAGGAGTTGGCGTAGCTCTAGTAACGCCATTTAACGAAGATCTTTCCATAGACTTCGATGCGCTCACAAGGCTAATTGAGTACAACATTGAAAACGGAACCAATTATTTAGTAGTTTTAGGAACAACAGCAGAAGTTGCCACCCTATCTAAGGAAGAAAAAGACCAAGTTATAAAACACGTTATAAAGATTAATAGTAAACGTCTTCCATTAGTACTAGGAATTGGAGGCAACAATACGCTTGAAGTAAAAAAACAAATACAAGAAACAGATTTATCAGATTTTGATGCAGTACTTTCTGTTTCGCCATATTACAACAAACCTAACCAAGAAGGGCTTTATCAGCATTATAAAGCTTTAGCCGAAACGGGTAAACAAATTATTATTTACAACGTACCTGGCAGAACCGGACAAAATATAGAAGTTTCTACCACGCTACGTTTAGCAAATGACTTCCCAAATCTATTTATGATTAAAGAAGCTTGCCCTAACATCAATCAATATTTTGATATTCTCAGAAAAAAACCAGCAGGTTTCTCTTTGGTTTCCGGGGACGACGAAAATACTTTACCCGTAACTCTTGCAGGTGGTGATGGTGTAATCTCGGTGATTGGACAAGGCTACCCTAAAGAATTCTCAACAATGGTACAACTGGCTTTTGAAGGGAAAGTGAAAGAAGCTTACGAAATCCATAACAAACTGGTTGATATTACCAGACTTATTTTCGTAGAAGGCAATCCTTGTGGCATTAAAACCATTTTGGCCGAAAAAGGAATCATCAAAAATTATTTAAGATTACCTTTAGTAGTGGCTTCAGAAGGCTTACAAGCAAAAATAAAAGCAGAAATGACTAAAATTTAATTGAATTTATTTTAAAATCAATACCTAAGAACTTACCTTTGTGTAAGTTCTTTTTTAATTATGAAAATCATAAAAGCTACCATAGACCAAATCCCTTTAATACAAGAAATTGCAGAAAAATCTTGGAAAAAACATTACCCAGGAATTATTTCTGATGAGCAAATAGAATATATGCTAGGAGAAATGTATTCTGAAAAGGAGCTTCAAAATCATTTCGATAATCCCAATTATCATTATTATTTATTGGGTGATGATGAAACTTTTCTCGGAATCATGGGCTTTGAAAACCATTATGAACCTGGCACCACCAAACTCCACAGAATTTATCTTTTACAAGAAGCCAAAGGCAAAGGATTAGGAAAATTAGGTATTAATTTCCTTAAAGAACAAGCGAAAAACGCTGGCGATAACAGAATTATTCTAAATGTTAATAAGCAAAATCCGTCTTATCATTTTTATGTTTCACAAGGTTTCAGTATTCACGAAGAAACCGTTTTAGACGTAGGAAAAGGCTTTGTTATGGATGATTATATAATGGAGATAAAAATTAAGAAATAAGAATTAAGAGATTTTCCCCCATTTATTTTTGCCTTTATATTGTTTTACGTAATACTCTTTAAGAGACTGATGTTCTTTATTCTGCAATGCAGGATCTACTTTTATTAAATGCTCCACACACTCTTTAGCCACTTTTATTATGTTGCCGTCATTCACTAAATCAAGGCGTTTAAAATCTACCATTCCGCTTTGTTGAGTTCCGAGAATATCACCAGGACCACGCAATTGCATATCAACTTCAGAAATTTTGAAACCATCATTGGTCTCGCACATGGTTTTGATGCGTTTTCTGGATTCCGTAGAAAGCTTATCCGAAGTCATCAGAATACAAAAACTCTGCTCAGCGCCTCTTCCTACTCTGCCTCTTAACTGATGCAACTGAGAAAGTCCAAATCTTTCTGCACTTTCTATCACCATTACCGAAGCATTAGGTACATTTACTCCTACTTCAATAACCGTTGTCGCTACCATAATATCTGCCTTACCACTGGCGAAATATTGCATTGCGGCATCTTTCTCATCAGGTTTCATTTTCCCGTGTAACATCGCGATTTGATAATCTGGAATCGGAAAAATATCGGAAATATGCTCAAAACCTTCCACCAAATTTTTATAATCTAAAGTTTCTGATTCTTCAATTAAAGGATATACAAAATACGCTTGTCTCCCTTTGGCAATTTCTTCTTTTGCAAAACCATAGACGGAATTTCTGTCTTTTTCTCTGCGATGAGCCGTGATAATGGGTTTTCTACCAACAGGCATTTCATCAATCACAGAAACATCTAAATCAGAATAATAACTCATCGCCAAAGTTCGAGGAATTGGAGTTGCCGTCATTACCAAAATATGTGGCGGAATTTTATTTTTTGCCCAAAGTTTTGCACGTTGTGCCACGCCAAAACGGTGTTGCTCATCAATAATTGCCAATCCTAAATTTTTAAACCGAACAATATCTTCTAAAACCGCATGAGTTCCCACTAAAATTGATAATTCGCCGTTTAATAACTCTTCATGAATGATTTTTCTTTCGGCGGTTTTGGTAGAACCTGTGAGCAATCTTACTTTTACATCAGTTTCCTTCAATAAATCTGCAATCGAATTGAAATGCTGCGTTGCCAAAATCTCAGTTGGCGCCATCATACAACTTTGGAAGCCATTATCCATGGCCAAAAGCATCGCCAAAAGTGCCACCATGGTTTTGCCAGAACCTACATCACCTTGCAATAAACGATTCATTTGGATGGGCTTTTTCAAATCATTTCTGATTTCTTTCAGCACTCTTTTTTGAGCATTCGTGAGCTCAAATGGAAGAATATTTTCGTAAAAGTGATTGAAATTCTCTCCTACTTTAGGAAAAGGGTTTCCAACAGTGAAACTTTTGTTGTAATTTTTCTTCAATCCGTAACCCAACTGAAAAAAGAAGGCTTCTTCAAATTTCAATCTTCTGTCTGCATGTTTTGCATAATCTGCATTTTTAGGAAAGTGAATGTTGAGATAGGCTTCTTGTCGGCTCATCAGCTTCAAAGTTTTCATCAAAGAAAAAGGTAAGTTTTCCTGAATTAAATTCGGGATTTGAGAAGCAATATGCGCCTGCACATTTTGAAAAAATTTCTGGTTTAAACCTCTTTTCGTCAATTTTTCTGAGCTTGGATAAATCGGTCGAAGTCTTTCGTCTATAGATTTTTTGTCTTCCAGTTCTATTTCTGGATGCGCCATCGAAAAAGTATGGTTAAATAACTGAACTCTACCAAAAATATAGATTTCTCGGTTGACAGGAATCTGTTCTTTAAGCCAATGAGAATACTGAAACCAAACTAAATCTAGTGTTCCTGTTCCATCGGTAAACTTACCTGAAAGTCGTTTCTTGCCTTTAGCATAAGTAATTTCCTGCAATTCTGTAATTCTGCCTTTCAGTTGAATTTCTAAGTTATCTTCCTTGATGTCTGCAATTTTATAGACTTTCGATTTATCCAAATATCTTATCGGGAAAAAATGCAGAAAATCTTCCACTGTTCTAATATCTAAGACATTAGCAATCAGTTTGGCACGTTCTGTACCAATTCCTTTCAGAAATTCTATGGAAATATCTAAATTCAAAGTTTGGAATATTGAGTTTTGAAATGTGAAATTAAGAAAATTTAAACAAAAATAAAAAAGAAAGACCTCCAAATGGTTTGAAGGTCTTTGTCTATAATTTTAGTTCATTTATTGTTTAATTTTTAATCTTCGATTTAAATTTTTTCTGATAGCTTTCCCATTGTTCACGGGTTTTGATGTTTTTGTATTGGTTATTGGCAATCATACTTAAATATGGTTCTAAATCTTTTGGAGTAAATTTCCCTACCAAATTGGTAATTGTTTGCAAGTTTTCATCTAAAAATATTAAAGTAGGAAAATTATTAATATTCATAAACTTTGCAAAAGAGTGTTTGCCATCAGATTTTTGAGCCGAATCTGTATTTTTAAAAATTCTGTTGTAAATATTCACGGTTTCATTACCTTCAGAATTAAATTTTACAACATAAAACTTATCATTTAAATATTTTAAAATTTCTGGATGCGCAAAAGTAAGTTTTTCCATTTCTTTACTCGCTTCGCTATCTTTTGTATAAAAATCGATAAGAATTTTCTTTGGTGTAACTTTTTGTGCTGCTATCGCTTGGTTCATAGTCATCCAATTAACCTGTGAAAAGGCCAATGTAAAAAACAACAAGAATAAAGACGATAGTACTGGTTTCATAGGCTATTAATTTTTTTGAAACACAATTAGGTCAAAATTCTTTCTAGAATTTATTCATCTTTAGGTTTCAGTAAGTAAAGTTATAAAATTAATGAACTTCTTGCATTAATTTCTTCACTAAAGGAGATATCAAAATTAATACCAAACCTGCAATTAACGCATACAAAGCCAAATCTTTATAGCCATTGGTATAGGTAATGAGCTTCTCGTAATTGGTTGCACCTTCTTTGGCAGAAGCCATCCCTGCACCAATAATTCCTGCGACATATTGTCCGTAAGCAGATGCCAAAAACCACATTCCCATCATCATACCCTGTAGTTTTTCGGTGGAAAGTTTCGTCATAATAGATAAACCAATTGGCGATAAGCATAATTCTCCGAAAGTGATGACTAATAAAGCAATTGTGAAAACATTCAAAGAAGTAACTCCTTGAAGATTGGCGAAAAATTTAGTCGCAAAAAGCAGATAATATCCTAATCCTAAAAAGATAAATCCTAAACCGAATTTGATTAAAGTATTGGGTTCCAATTTTCTTTCACTTAGCCAAATCCATAATAAACCAATAATTGGTGCTAAGAAAATAATGAAAAATGCACCTCCAGAATTGTTAACACCATTCGGGTCTAATCCTAGTAAATCTTTGTTTAAGTTATTGGCCGCGAAAATACTCAAAGAACCACCACTCTGTTCATAAATCCCCCAAAAAAGGATTGAAAACACAATGAAAACCAATGCTGCCCAAAGTTTTTTTCTTTCGGCAGAAGTTACTTTAGTCATTTCATAGAAAAGATAAAGCAACGTTAATGGCCCAACAATATACATAAAAAGGTCTGTATATTCGGTTTTAGAAACCATCGTCATAATTACAGGTACAAAGGCTAAAGAAAGAATGTAAACGCCGTATTCTTTCCATTTTTCTAGGGGCGAAAAAGTTCCATCTGCATTTAATTTTTGAGGCTGTAAACCAATTGGCCCTAATCTTCTTTGGGTAAAGATAAAATTCACTAAACTTACGACCATAACAATTGCTGCTAAGCTAAAAGCTACGTTCCATCTTTTATCTTCTGGAATAAAACTTGAAAACATTTCTCCTTTACCAATAGCGATACAAAAATAACCTCCCAATAAAGCGCCTAAGTTGATTCCTGCATAAAACAATGAGAAACCTGCATCTGTTCTAGAATCTCCCGCTTTGTAAAGTTTCCCTACCATTGTAGAAATATTGGGTTTAAAAAAACCTGTTCCAATTACCGTAAAAGCAATTCCTAAAAAGAAAAACTGATGTGGATCTATAGATAAAATAATACTCCCAACAATCATCAGTAAACCTCCCCAAAATAAAGACTTTCTAAAACCAAGGATTTTATCTGCAAAAAGTCCGCCCACGAAAGTAAAAGCGTATACGAAAGCTTGAGTAGCACCGTATTGTAAATTAGCTAACTTTTCCCCGAAATTGAGTTGAGAAATCATAAAGAACACAAGCATTCCGCGCATTCCGTAGAAGCAGAAACGTTCCCACATTTCAGAGAAAAAGAGTGACCAAATTTGGCGAGGATACTTGCCTTTAAAATCTTGAATTTGTTCGAGAGTTAATTCCATTGTAAAAATTTATGTAACGAAAATAAAAAAAACCATCGATGTTTCGATGGTTTTTTAAGATATTTTAATGAATTATTTTATACCGTGCATCATTTTTTTCAATATCGGAGATATAGATGCCAAAATAACCGCTGCTATACCACAAAGAATTACAAAAACCATAAAGAATTCATATAAATTATGGATTTCGAATCCTGCAAAAGTTTTATAAGCAGTTGGTAATTGTTCTTTTGCAAAGAAAGCGGCCTGCTCTGTTGTTAAAGTTATTTTTTTATCTAAAACATCTTGAAGATTGATACCTATTTCTTTCGCTTTTTGAAATTTATCACCTGTTGCAGGCAAAATTGCTCCTAAAGTTCCTGCGAGTGCATAACCTGCCGCATTAGAAATAAAGAAAACTCCATATAATAAAGATGCAAATCTCTTTGGTGCTAATTTACCTACTAAAGAGAGCCCGATTGGTGAAAGACATAACTCACCACATGTTTGAATAAAATATAAAAGGACTAACCATTTTATAGCTAATAACCCATGATTACCTAAATCTTTTACATTATGTGCAATGATAAAGTAAGATAATGCAATAAGCGCAAGGCCAAAAGCTTGTTTCAATGGCGAAATTGGTTCTTTTCCTTTTTCTCTTAATTTATCCCAAACAATACTGAATGGAACAGCTAAAAGAACTACAAAAATCCCATTAAAAATCTGAACCATAGATGCTGGCATTTCCCAACCGAATAAGAAATGTCTATCTGTTTGGTTAGAAGCTATAAAAGTTAAAGATGAACCAGCTTGCTCAAAAGCTGCCCAAAAGAAAATAATAAAAAATGAAATAATATAAATTACCCAAATTCTCTGTCTCTCTACTTTGTTTTCGGCAGAAGTCATAATTAAAAAAGCTAATGAAATACCTGCAGAATAAATAAATGGATAAATAATTCCTTTTACCAATTGCCCCATTTCCATAGCTCCAAAACCAAACTCTCCAACCAATACATATCTAAAAACAAAGAACATAATTGCGAAAACTACTCCCGTTATACCTATTGATTTCCCTGAAAACTGTGCCGTTTCTGTCTCACCCGTTTCTACACTTTCAGATTTATTTTTAGATGGTAATCCTCCAATTGGTTTTCCTTCTGGTGTTACTACATATTTATCTTTTAGGAAAAAGAAAATAAAAGTACCTAACAGCATTGCGATAGCAGCCATAAGATACCCCCATTTAAATACATAAGGATCTTGCACTCCATTTACTTTTACATCTGCAATTAAAGGAACAAAATACTGGCTCAAAAGTGCACCAATGTTAATCCCCATATAGAAAATAGTAAATGCAGAATCTAATTTAGTTTTTTCACTTGCAGGATAAAGACTGCTCACCATAGAAGAAATATTTGGTTTGAAAAAGCCATTCCCAAAAATAATTACCAATAAGCCTAACCAAAAAATTGCCTTAGAAGATTCTAAACTTGCACTAAATGCAATAGCACTATAAAATAATAAGAATTGACCAATTGCCATTAAAGTACCACCTAACATAATACAATATCTGTTTCCTAAATATTTATCTGCAATAAAGCCTCCTAAAAGTGGTGTAAGATAGCATAATGCCAAGAAACCTCCATAGATAATTGAAGCATTAGATTCGCCCAACATAAGAGCATGAACCATAAAAAGACTTAAAATAGCTCGCATTCCGTAGAAATTGAAACGCTCCCACATTTCTGTACTAAATAAAACCCAAAGACCTTTAGGATGTCTCGACTGAGTTTGAACTGTATCCATATTTTATTTAATTGTTAATTTAATATTAAGAGTCACAAATATAGTTTTTTTATTGATTTAATCAACAAAAAAGTCAGTACTAAAAGTACTGACTTATGTCTTATTTTAATGACCTTGTTCTTTCATAATTTTGTTCAAACGTTTCAACATAGAAGCGCCTAATAAAGTCGCAAAAATGAGCAACGCAAAATTTACCAAGAAATAATTCATCTTATTATCATAGCTGTACCAAGTACTTGCCAAAATCCCTGAAAGCTTATTCCCTACAGAATTCGCCAAAAAGAAACCACCCATCATTAAAGCGGTAATTCTCGCTGGCGAAAGTTTTGACACGAAAGATAGTCCCATTGGTGATAAACACAATTCACCCACCGTAATCACTCCATAACTGGCTACTAACCACCAAGGTGAAACCTTCACTGCCCCATTATCCCCCGCATAAACCGCTAAAACCATCACCAAACAAGAAAGTGCCGAGATAAATAATCCCAAAACAATTTTAGTTGGCGTTAAAGGTTCTTTTCCTTTTCGTCTGAGCATTGCCCAGAATGCTACAATAACGGGCGTTAACGCAATTACCCAAAATGGATTAATGGACTGGAATAATTCTGTATTGTATAAGAACACTTTTTTATCAGGATTGGATTTCAAAACATGTAAATCTTCATCAGCAACATTTCGAAAATAGATATCTTTCCCTTGAGTTTTTAACGTTTTACCGTCTTCTCCTTTTTGGGTTTGATATTGGTCATCATACACAGAAACTTCCTTATCTTTGAAATCTTTTCCGTCAACCATATAAATATCTTCCAAAGGTTTTTCTACACTTGCAGGAACACTTCTATCGGTATAATAATTTGCCCAACGTGTTAAAGCTGTTCCGTTTTGCTTGAAAACCGCCCAGAAAAACATCGAAATTAAAAAGATAGACAACAATGCTCCAATCGCAGGTTTTTCTTTCTGATTCGCTTTGAAATAAAGAGAAACATAAAAATAAATAACAGGAATACATGCAAAAATAAACGCATCTGTACTATCACTTCCGAAGATTTCTCCTGGTAAGAACCAACCGATTGCTCCTGCAATAATTGCAGGTAAGAATACTTTAACCAAAATTTCAGAAAGTTTGGTATCTCCTTCTTGTACTGGCTTCATTTCTGCAGCCTGTCTGTAATGTTTCATTCCTACTGTGAAAACTACTAAACCTACCAACATCCCGATTCCTGCGGTGATAAATGCTTCTCCCCAACCGAATTTATTACGCATAAACGCAGCAATAATATTACAGATGAAAGCACCGATATTAATTCCCATGTAGAAAATGTTATAACCAGAATCTTTATTGGCTTTATATTTTTCGTCTGAATAAAGGTTTCCTAAAAGTGTAGAAATAGTAGGCTTAAAGAAACCATTCCCCACAATAAT
>JAYRDY010000070.1:0-10449 GCA_041909215.1 Cloacibacterium sp.
TTTCTATTTCAAGAAAAGTTAAAGCCTGAGAGACATTCATTTTCATTTGGAAAAGATATCTGTAGATTTTTTGGATTTCAAAGATTTTATCATTGCTGAAACCTCTTCTTCTTAAGCCTACAGAATTGATGCCCGCATAAGACATTGGCTCTCTTGCAACTTTTATATATGGTGGGATATCTTTTCTTACTAAAGTACCACCCGAAATCATTACATGTTTACCTATTTTCCCGAACTGATGTACAGCAGAAAGGCCTCCCATTACAGTGAAATCACCAATTTCTACATGCCCTGCAATACCACATCCGTTAACAATAATTACATTATTACCCAAAACACAATCGTGCGCTATATGACTGGTGGCCATAATAAGACAATCGTCTCCTACTTTGGTATATCCTAAAGCTTTTGTACCTCTATTACTGGTAACACACTCTCTAATAGTGGTTCTATCACCAATAATGGTTTGAGTGTCTTCTCCGTCAAATTTCAAATCTTGAGGAATTGCAGAAATTACAGTGCCTGGAAAAATTCTACAATTTTTACCAATTCTAGCACCATCCATAATGGTAACGTTTGGACCAATCCACGTACCATCACCTATTATCACGTCCGCAGCAATCGTAGTGAAGGGTTCTATAGTAACATCTTTGCCAATTTTGGCTCGTCTATCTACAGCAGCTAATTGATGAATCATGAGTCTATTTTAGTTTTTGCTACCTGAGCCATCAATTCTGCTTCTACCGCAACACAACCCCCAACATATCCAAAGCCTTGCATATGTACAATACCTCTTCTTATAGGTTCTATGAGTTCTATTTTGAATATAAGTTGATCACCAGGGATTACTTTTTTCTTGAATTTTACTTTGTCTATTTTCACAAAGTAGGTTGAATAATTTTCTGGATCTGGTACATTGGCCAAAACCAAAATACCACCAGCTTGTGCCATTGCTTCTATTTGTAAAACACCTGGCATTACAGGTTCTTTAGGGAAATGCCCAACAAAAAACGGTTCGTTCATCGAAACATTTTTAAGACCTACCACATGAGATTCTGAAATCTCTAAAATTTTATCTATCAATAAAAAAGGAGGTCTATGTGGTAAAAGTTTCATTATCCCGTTAATATCATAAACAGGAGGTGCTTTTAAATCAAAATCTGGCACGTTTTTCTTTTTATGCAATTTCCATTGTCTGTTCAGTTTTTTTGCAAATTGTGTATTTACAAAATGCCCAGGCTTTGTAGCGATTACTTTACCTTTAATTTTAACACCAGTTAAAGCCAAATCGCCTATTACATCTAGTAATTTATGACGAGCAGCTTCATTAGGAAAATTAAGTGTAAGATTATCTAAAACACCATTAGGACGAACTGAAACATCTTCTTTACCAAATGCTTTCTTGAGTTTTTCTAAAGTATCTTGTGTAAGTTCTTTATCTACATATACAATTGCGTTAGAAATGTCTCCTCCTTTTATTAAACCATGATCTAATAACATTTCTAACTCATGCAAGAAGCTGAAAGTTCTTGCAGAAGCAATTTCTTCTTTAAAATCACTAATATTTTTAAGCGATGCATTTTGAGTTCCTAAAATTTTAGTCCCGAAATCTACCATCGTTGTTACTTCGTAGTTTTCTGAAGGAATTATCGTGATTTCAGAACCTGTATTAGAATCTAAATAGTTCATTACTTCTTTCACTACAAAGTATTCTCTGGCTTGTTCTTGCTCTATTACGCCAGCTTCTTCTATAGCTTCTACAAAAAATTTAGAAGAACCATCTAAAATAGGTGGCTCTGCACTATCCATTTCTAAAAAAGCGTTATCAACATCCATTCCTACCAATGCAGCAAGTAGATGTTCGCAGGTATGGATTTTTACTCCTAATTTTTCTAAAGTAGTTCCTCTCTCTGTAGTAGTTACATAATTTACATCTGCTTCTACCTGAGGATGCCCTTCTAAATCTGTTCTTACGAACACAAAACCTGTATTTTCTTTAGCTGGTTTTATAGTAAGATTTACTTGTCGCCCTGTATGAAGACCTATTCCAGAAAGGGAAACCTCTTTGCCTAAAGTTTTTTGTTTATCACTCATTAGTTTTGTCTTTTGAGTTTTTTTCTAATTCTGAAATCCTTTTTACAATTTCTGTAAAATTTCTGAAATGCACATAATTTCTTCTGTAATCTCCTGCGGAAATGGCTGGAGACCCGTATAAAGTCTGCCCATCTTCCACATTAGAATTTACGCCACTTTGTGCCTGAATTCTCACCTGATTACCTATCTTAATATGACCTACAATACCTGTTTGGCCACCAATCTGATTCCAATCACCAATAACGGTAGAACCCGCAATACCTGCTTGTGCAGCAATAACATTATTCTTGCCTATTTTAACGTTATGTGCGATTTGGATTAAATTATCTATTTTGGTTCCTTCACCAATAATGGTGGAACCAATAGTTCCTCTATCTATTGTACAATTAGCCCCTATTTCTACATGATCTTCTAAAACCACATTTCCTAATTGAGGAATTTTTTGGTATCCATCTTTTGTTGGCTGAAAACCAAAACCATCACTTCCTACAACAGAATTGGAATGAATGATACAATTATCACCAACAACACAGTAATCATAAATTCTGGCACCACTATATATGATACAGTTTTCGCCAATTTTTACATTTTTACCGATAAAAACATGTGGATATATTTGTGTTGATTTACCAATTTTGGCTTTTTCAGAAACATAGGAAAAAGCTCCTATGTAAACTCCTTCATCCAAAGTAGCACTGTCTGAAACGGTGGAAGGGTGCTCAATTCCTGATTTTTTTTCTTCTCTCATTTGTTGATAGAGATTCATCAACACCTGAAAAGACAGATAAGCATCTTCTACTACAATAAGGGTAGCATTTGCCTCATTCGTTTTTAAAAACTTTTCAGAAACTATAATCACAGAAGCTTCTGATTGAGAAATATAATCTGCAAATTTTTCTTGAGAAACAAAAGAGAGATGACCATTTTGCGCAGTCTCTATTGGCGAAACGCCTACAATCGCGGCATTTTCGTCTCCTATGATTCTACCTTTAATAAAACTTGCAATTTGAGCTGCAGTAAATTCCATATCGTGCAAAGATAAGAATTTCTGTAATTACTTGCTCAATTTTAATTTTTTTTGATGTGTTGCATAAGGCTACAGCCCTCTTGGAAAAAACAATATGTTCTTTGTAGTGGGTTGATGAATGTGCGCAGAAAGAATTTGCGTTTCAGCATCTTCTAATTTTATCTTTTCACCATTTCTTTTAAGCAAGAAAATGGGCTGTTTTTCTTTATCATAAGGTAGTAAAGTTCTGCTAATTTGCCCCACTAAATATTCGCCATTATCAATCCCAAAAGTTTCGTTGGCTTTTGTAATTTTTGCAGCTATTTCTTCATCAGAAAAAGAATGAGAGGAGAAGACTGTTTTCGGGAATTTTCTATTAATTACAGACTTACAGAAATAGCTCAGCACAAAATCATCTGCATTTTGCCACATTTTTATTGCCGTAAGCACATCATTATCATCTAATTGCGTAAATCTATCAATATCTTCTTGGGATGCTTTTTCAAAATTTGTTTTGTAGAGAAAATACTTCAAATTACCGTAAGCTTCTACTTTTTCGCCTTCAGAAATCAACTGTTTTGCACGATTGAGGATTTTCACCAAAAGATGTTCTGCCAAAGCCGAAGTTTTATGATAATACACTTGCCAATACATGAACATTCTTGCTGTAAGGAAATTTTCTATAGAATATACCCCTTTTTCATCAATCACCAATTCATCCTCCTTCACATTCATCATCGAGATAATTCTTTGTGTATTTACGCTTCCTTCGGAAACGCCAGTAAAAAAGCTATCTCTCTTCAAATAATCTAACCGATCTACATCTAACTGAGAAGAAATCAGTTGATTAAAGAATTTTCTGTGATATTTCCCCTGAAACATTTGCAAAGCCATATCCAACTCTCCGTTAAACTGTTCGTTGAGTTTATTCATCAATAAAATTGATAATTTCTCGTGATGCCAATCTTCCATCAATAAAGATTCTAAGGCATGAGAAAACGGACCATGACCAACATCGTGTAACAAAATCGCCAACAAAGCAGATTTTTCTTCTTCATCTGAAATCTCAACACCTTTCTGCTTCAGCGTTTCTAAAGCAGTGTACATTAAATGCATTGCGCCAATAGAATGATGAAATCTGGTATGTGTTGCGCCCGGAAAAATGAGATTGAGCAAACCAGTTGCAGAAATTCTTCTTAATCTTTGAAAATAAGGATGTTCTATAACATCAAAAATTATTTCGTAAGGAATTTTTATAAATCCGTGAACAGGATCATTGATGATTTTCAGCTTATTGGTGCTCATTATAGTTGATGTATAATATTTATTGAATGATTTGGCAAAATTACGGAAATTTAGTTTAACAGATTTTTAACCATATTTAAAATATTTTATACAATATTTAAGACACTTTTGGCGTAATTTTGGAACTGATAGTTTTGAGAACATACGAAGAAATCTAAAATTACATTAGAAATTTCTTTACCTCAAAATTTACCTTAACCTAAAAAACAATATATGTCAAAAATAATTTGGATTGATGATGAAGTAGATTTACTAAAACCACACATTGTTTTTCTCGAAAATAAAGGCTATAACGTAACCCCTGTAAACAACGTAAACGAAGCCTTGGAAATCATTGAAGTAGAAAAATTTCAACTGGTTTTGCTTGATGAAAATATGCCAGGAATTTCTGGCCTCGAAGCCATCCCAATGATTAAGAATATTGATTCTTCAATAAAAATCGTGATGGTTACCAAAAACGAGGAAGAACACATTATGGAACAAGCCATTGGTTCTGAAATCTCAGATTATATTCTAAAACCCGTAAATCCTAATCAGGTTTTACTTTCACTCAAAAAAAATCTTCAGGAAGACGATTTGGTAGAACAAAAAACAAAATTAGAGTATCAACAAGGTTTCCGCAATCTTTCCATGGAGCTTAGTTACCTTAATTCTTACCAAGATTGGGCAGAATATTACAAGAAAATTTTGGCTTGGGAAATTAAATTTGATAAAGTTTTTGATAATGAATTTGCAGATTTATTGCAATCTCAGAAAGAAGAAGCCAACATACAGTTCTCAAAATTCATCGAAAAAAATTATGAAAACTGGCTTAATTCTTCGGAAAAACCCATCATGTCTCACACTGCTTTCAAAGAAAAAGTAAAACCCGTTATAGAAAAAGACAAAGTTTTGCTTTTAATGGTTGATAATCTCCGATACGACCAGTGGAAAGTAATAGAACCACTTTTTGCGAAATTCTACAATAAAGTTTCAGAAGATTACTATTTCAGCATCTTACCTACCGCAACTCAATACGCTAGAAATTCATTTTTTGCAGGTTTAATGCCTTCGGAAATCGAAAAACGTTTTCCAGAAAAATGGTTTAATGACAATGAAGAAGGCAATAAAAACGAACACGAAAGAGATTTTTTAGAAGACCATCTAAAAAGAATTGGGCTTTCTCATAAATCTATGAAATACTTGAAAATTCTGAATGCAGATTTTGAACGTAAAATTTTAGACGACTTTAATCAGCACAAAAACAATGATTTATTGGTGATTGTCTATAATTTTATTGATATTTTATCACACGCCAAAACAGACAACCACATTGTAGATCAACTCATTAGAGACGATAAAACCTTCCGAAGTTTAACCTACAATTGGTTTGAAAACTCATCAATCCTAAAAATCATAAAACTGGCTGCAGAAAGCGGTTTCAAACTTGCCATTACCACAGACCACGGAATGGTTTATGTTAAAAAACCTTCGCAAGTAGTTGGCGATAGAGAAACCAGCACCAACATTCGTTACAAAACAGGGAAATCTCTCACTTACGACGAGAAAGACGTTTGGGCAATTACCAACCCAGAAAAATTATTTTTGCCCAAAGGAAACCTCAGCAGCAAGTATATTTTCGCGAAAAACAACATCTTTTTAGCCTATCCTAAAAATTACAATCATTTTGTGAATTACTATAAAGATACGTATCAACACGGCGGAATTTCACTAGAAGAAGTAATAATCCCGATAAGCATATTAGAACCTAAGTAGTTTTTTCATAGTTTATTGAACTTAGGTGATGAGCGGAAAAAATCTGTAGATTTTTTCCGCTTTTTTGGGTTCTTTCAGAACATTATTTTGTTTGATTTTCAGTCATTGTTTTGTACTTTTGAAAAATATTTCAAGAAAAATGTCACAAACATTCCACATAGAAAAAATAGAAGATTGGCAAAAAGTTGTAGATGTCGTTTTACCAAATCTTAAACACAACATTCTTTTGCTTAAAGGAAATCTCGGCGCTGGCAAAACCACTTTTTCTCAATTTTTATTGAAAAACTTAGGAAGCACAGACGAAGTTTCGTCTCCTACTTACGCCATCGTCAACGAATACAACTCACCCAAAGGGAAAGTTTTTCATTTTGATTTGTATCGACTCAAAAAAATAGAAGAAGCCTACGATTTTGGGATTGAAGAATATCTAGACAACGCTTTTCTCTGCATTATAGAATGGCCAGAAATCTATGAAGAAGAATTGGCAGATTTACCACACCACGAAATAACAATTAACAATCTTGGCGATTACAGAGAAGTTACCTTTAAATAGTTAATTCATAAGCGTTAATTTATTATCTTTGTGGCTTAAAATAGCTGAATGAGCTCTACAATATTTACACCATTTACAGAGGAACAACTTATCCCTCAAGAAGAAAAATTAGAAGTTCTTAAAAAGGGAAAAAAATTTAGTATTGGCATCCCTAAAGAAACTTGTCTTAACGAGAAAAGACTTTGCATAACACCAGATGCAGTGCAAGTTTTAATAGACCATGGCCATCAAATTATTATTGAAGCAGGTGCTGGTGAAGGTTCTTTTTTCAAAGATTTACAATTTTCTGAAGCGGGTGCACAAATTACCACCGATAAAAGTGAAGTTTACGGACAAGATTTAGTTCTTAAAATAAATCCGCCAACTGATGATGAAATGCAATATCTTAAACCCAATGCTTATTTGGTTTCGGCATTGCAAATTAATTTGAGAGATAAAGATTATTTCAAAAAATTAGCGGAGAAAAAAGTAAACGCCATCGCTTTTGAATTTATAATGGATGAATATCGTCAACTCTCATTAGTAAGACTTATTGGCGAAATTGCAGGCAGAATTTCAATTTTATACGGCGCAGAATTGCTGGGCAAATCAAACGGATTAATGCTGGGCGGGATTACAGGAGTTCGCCCAACAGAAGTAGTAATTTTAGGAGCGGGTATTGTAGGCGAATTTGCTACAAAAGCAGCTATTGGACTTGGCGCAAGTGTAAAAGTTTTTGACAATTCTCTTTCTAAATTACGCAGACTCAACACATTGGTAGATTCTAGAGTACCCACTTCTATTATCGATCCTAAAGAATTAACCAAAAGCCTAAGACGCGCAGATGTAGTTATTGGTGCTTTACCAAGGTTAAATATGCCCGTAATTGTAACCGAAGAAATGGTGAAAGTAATGAAAAAAGGCAGCGTAATTGTAGATTTAACAATAGATTACGGCGGTTGTATTGAGACTTCTGAAGTGACTACGCACGAAGATCCTGTGGTAATAAAACACGACATTTTACACTGTGGTTTACCCAACCTTACCTCTAGAATGCCGAGAACTACCACCAAAGCCATCTCTAATTTCTTTTTAAGTTATCTCCTTAATTATGATGAAGAAGGCGGTTTCGAAAACATGCTTCTCCGAAAAAATGAGATGAAACAATCGCTTTACATGTACAAAGGAAGACATACCAAAAAAGCAATCTGCGACAAGTTCGATTTAACGTACCACGACATCAATTTATTGATTTTTTAAAATTATTTACTTTAAAATAAAACTCAAGCTTTGTCAAGGTTTAATAAAGATTTTTAACTTTGACAAAGTTAAAATAAATTTTCTGTAAAGCCTTTAAACAAATAGTTTTTAGGCTTTTTTCATTTCATGGTACAACATAAGTGCAACAAATTAAAAAGTATTGTAAAATTGATGCTTCCCTTTTACTTTGCACTATAGCAAAGATATGAAATGTTTTTTTGTGGTGTAAAATATTGATAAAATATATTTTATCATAAAAAAACTAAAATTGCTGCATAAATAATTTGCTTCAAATTTATAGAATCACAACTTAGCGAACCAACAAAATATAAAATTCCAGGTAATTACATCATAACTAATCTTTACTTTTTTAATAATTCTCTTTTACTTCAGTTTTAATGATTTGATATCTTCAGAAATATCCTGATAGAATTTTGCCAAAGGTCTTTTTAAAAATTCGTCCTTTTCTGAATAATTTCCATATATATAATTCTTTTTATAATGGTTTTGTTCAGCGAAGTGTTATTTAAAATATTTGATATAGAATCTAAATATATTTATACTAAATAAGCTAAAAACAATAAGTAAAAATTATTATAGCTCACTAAATTTCATCTAGAAATAAATTTATATTAAATATATTATTCAACATTAATGTAAACTAGTTTTGTTTAATACCGTCTTCATTGTTCATTATATTTCCCTTAAAAAATTCTTTATTTTTAATGTATCTATATACTGTATTAGTACATATTGATTTCGTTACCACTTCAGGAATTCATCTTATAAAATTTTGAGAAACTTTAACAAAATAATATTTTTTAAAATGATTTTAGAGTTCGAACGAAAAAAGGTAGGGCATAAAAAATTGCGCATTTTTCATAATAAAATTATTTTAAGGCATTAAAATTACACAAAAAGCGCACTGCGTATTTTAAGTAATTAAAACACCGTAAAAACGTAAATTATTGACAACAAGGAACAAATAAAAATATATTAAAATTTGGTCATGTCAAATTTATTGCGCATATTTGTGTGTTGTACGACATTTTACCAAAACCCTGTCAAATAAGAAAATTAGTTAAACAAATTTAAAAAATACAAAACAAAAATCTATGAAAAAATTATTATTTTTAAGTGTCTTAAGCATTTTTGCAATTTCTTGTTCAGATAAATTATCCGAATCCAAAGTTGAGAAAATTGTTAATGAATGTTCGGAAAAAAATCCTATCTATGGAAAAGGAATTATTAGAAGTGGAAAAGTTTCTTATATGTCCGAAGAAGAAATAAAGCAATATCAAGAATTACAAAAAAAGGGATTATTAACAATTGAAAGCAAAGAAGAAAAAAATGGTTGGTTCACAAATAAATTTCAGTTAATTGCTTTGACTGACAAATCAAAAACTTATGTCATTGAAAGTAAAGATATATCTGAAAATGTAAAAACAAACTATGTAAAATTATACACAAACAAATTGGATAAAGTTGGCTCAATTCAAGAAATTCCATCAATGAATATAGCTGAAGTGAGTGTAACTTATAAAAAAGAAGATAAAACTCCATTTTATGATGTATTAGAAAAGGACAAAACAGATTTTAATACAAAAAAAATTGCACTGAGAAAAACAGAAAATAACGGCTGGATTTATTGTGAAAAATAAAAAAACGTCGTACAACATTGTATTGGCAAAATGCGGGGAGAAGGTTTAATTGAACTTTTTGTAATATTTATCCGCCAATATTTTCCAATTCCACTTTTTTGTTTAACTTAGTTCCATTGAAAAAATATTGGCTACGATTGGTCTGAACTTGAACTTTCGTTCAAATTAAGCCCGCACTTCGCCAATACTTTTTCCGTTGCACGCAACACCGCCAAAAATTTCGTTCTGAATTAAATCTTTATTTTTGAGTCTTGAAGAAACTGAATCCAGACCAAAAATTGCGAAAAAAATTGGTCTGAATTCATTTCCTATGAAAAAAAGAACTGAAAAAATCTTGACAATAAACTCGACTAAATATTTGACAATTTTGCATTAATCGAAAACAATTTTGTGTTTAAAATTCTCCTGAAAAATCGAAAATATTGACAAAAACTTTGTTGAAAATAACTGAAAAATAAATTTTATTGAAAATTTGAGAATTTGAGGCTTGAAAAATAGAATTTATCTGAAAAAACTTCTGAAATTTGAATAAAAACAATGAAAAGGTGCTTCGTGCAACATTATATTGGCAAAATGCGGGCTTGAAGTTTGCATTGAATTTGTAAAATTTTCTTTCGCCGCTGCTTTTCATATTGTTTTTTTACTTAATTTAGTCAATCTGAAAAAGCATCGGCTTCGCTCAGTCTGAATTGAACTTTCAGTTAAATCCAGCCCGCACTTCGCCAATACTTTTTCGTTGCACGCAACACCGCCAAAAATTTCGTTCTGAATTAAATCTTTATTTTTGAGTCTTGAAGAAACTGAATCCAGACCAAAAATTGCGAAAAAAAATTGGT
>JAYRDY010000071.1:0-10267 GCA_041909215.1 Cloacibacterium sp.
CCATTGGATGGCTTCTTTTGCATTGTTGGCAGGATTGGAAATGTCATAACCATAAGATTCTGCCATTCTTTTGAGTGCTTTCAAGGCATTAATTTGCATGGTGATTTCTTCGCGAAGTCTTACAACTTCTTCGCTCATGCCATCACATTCCATATTGTTGAAGTAATCTTCTCTGTCTTTAATCAGAAAATCTACACCATACAGAGGTACTCTTCTGTAATCCCCAATAATTCTTCCGCGGCCATAAGCATCTGGCAAACCAGTGACTATTCCAGAGTTTCTTGCAGCTCTTATAGGAGCATTGTAAGCAGAAAAAACACCTTCATTATGGGTAACTCTATATTTAGTGTATATTTCTTTGGTGGCTTCATCCAATTCATAACCATAAGCTTTTAGGCCGTCTTCCACCATTCTGATCCCGCCGTTAGGGAAAATCGCTCTTTTTAAAGGTTTATCCGTTTGTAAACCCACTATTTTTTCTAAATCTTTATTGATGTAACCTGCGCCATAAGCATCAATTTGAGATGGTTTTTTAGTTTCAGCATCATAAATTCCTTTTTCTCTTTCTATTTTGAACATTTCTGATAGTTCTGCCCAAAGTTGTTTGGTGGCTTCTGTAGCTGGAGTTAGAAAAGTTTCATCACCAGTGTATTCTGTATAGTTATTTTTAATAAAATCACTTACATTAATCTCTTTTTGCCAAACGCCCGGTCTAAAACCAATTGTTGCTTCCATTTTATTTGTTTTTTGTTGTTAAAAATCTTTTTTGAGACCTTTTTTGGGGCAAAATTTTGCTACCTACAAGGATAAAAAAGCGAAGCAAAGTTAGAAACATAAATTCACCTAAAACAATTCATAAATATGATATAAATTAGTTGTGTAGTTGATTTTTTTAATTGAAAAATCCTTTTCAATAGAAGGAATAAGTAATACGCTTGTGTAGTTTATAAGAAGTTTTAATAAAGAAAAATATTTTATCAAATTATCAACAAAAATCCTTTAAGTCTTTTAAAATAATTAATTATTGGCATAAAAATTTAAGAATTATTAAAAACTCCCAAAACGACATTCAAGAGGTCTTTTTAGGGTGGCAAATCAAAATTTTTTGAAAGCTATTTTTTTCTTAAATTTACTGATAGAAATTCCACAAAATGAAAACCAAAATACAAAACACCAATCCAGATTTTAAAAACTTTAATTTTTCATCAAACACAGAAAATTATCATTTCGAAAAAGATGGGCTTCAATTGAAGTCATCTTATAGTTCTGAAGACTCTAAAATTTTAAAAGAAAAAGGTTTTTCTGCAGGAATTGCTCCGTATTTAAGAGGACCATATTCTACGATGTACGTGCAAAAACCTTGGACCATCCGTCAATACGCAGGGTTTTCTACCGCCGAAGAATCGAATGCTTTCTACAGAAGAAACCTTGCAGCAGGACAAAAAGGACTTTCCGTAGCGTTTGATTTGGCAACGCACAGAGGTTACGACTCTGACCATCCTAGAGTTGTAGGAGATGTAGGTAAAGCAGGTGTTGCGATTGATTCTGTGGAAGACATGAAGATTTTGTTCAACGAAATTCCGCTAGATCAAATTTCGGTTTCTATGACGATGAATGGTGCGGTTTTGCCGATTTTGGCGTTTTATATTGTTGCTGCAGAAGAACAAGGCGTTTCGCAAGAACAACTTTCAGGCACGATTCAGAATGATATTTTGAAGGAATTTATGGTGCGTAATACTTATATTTATCCGCCAGCTCCTTCCATGAAAATTATTGCAGATATTTTTGAATATACTTCTAAAAACATTCCAAAATTTAACTCGATTTCTATTTCGGGTTATCACATGCAAGAAGCGGGCGCAACTCCGGTTTTGGAAATGGCTTATACTTTGGCTGATGGTTTAGAATATGTAAGAACTGGGATAAAAGCAGGAATGAATGTAGATGATTTTGCACCGAGATTGTCGTTTTTCTGGGCAATAGGAATGAATCATTTTATGGAAATTGCAAAAATGAGAGCTGCTCGTTACATTTGGGCAAATCTTTTGACGCAATTTAATCCTCAAAACCAAAAATCTTTAGCTTTAAGAACGCATTCCCAAACTTCTGGCTGGAGTTTAACTGAGCAAGAACCCTTCAATAATATTACCAGAACAGCGATTGAAGCGCTTTCTTCGGCTTTAGGAGGTACACAATCTCTTCATACCAATGCTTTAGACGAAGCCATTGCTTTGCCAACAGACTATTCTGCGAAAATTGCGAGAAATACACAAATTATTCTTCAACAAGAATCAGGAATTTGCGATGTGGTAGATCCTATGGGAGGAAGCCATTTGGTAGAAGCTTTAACTCAACAAATGATTGATGAAGCTCAGAAATATATTGATGAGGTGGAAAAAGAAGGCGGGATGACCAAAGCTATTGAAGCGGGAATTCCGAAAATGAGAATTGAAGAAGCTGCGGCAAGAAAACAAGCGAAAATTGATAGTGGTGAAGAATTTATTATTGGTGTAAATTCTTTTAAATCTAACTTAGTACAACCAGAATTCGATATTTTAGATATTGACAACACCGAAGTTAGAAGAAAACAAATTGAAAGATTAGATAAAATAAAGGCTGAGCGTAATGCAGATGCAGTAAACGAAATCCTTAATCAGATAAGAGAATCTGCCAAGACAGGCAACGGAAATCTTTTGGCTCTAAGTATTGAAGCGGCAAGAAGAAGAGTAACTTTAGGCGAAATTTCTGATGCTTTAGAAGAAAGTTTCGGACGTTATAAAGCCAATATTAAAACCATTTCAGGAGTTTATGCTATGAATGCCAGTAAAAATGAATATTTCGAAAAAGCAGTGTCTTTAACTCAAAAATTTGAAGACGAAGAAGGTCGTCGCCCAAGAATTATGGTCGCAAAAATGGGACAAGACGGTCATGATAGAGGTGCAAAAGTGGTAGCAACTGCTTTCGCTGATATGGGATTTGATGTAGATGTGGCGCCGCTTTTCCAAACGCCAGAAGAAGTGGCTAAACAAGCTGTGGAAAACGATATTCATATTCTGGGAGTTTCTTCTTTAGCGGCTGGTCATAAAACCTTAGTTCCGCAAGTGGTAGAAGAACTCAAAAAACTAGGTGCAGACGATATCACGATTGTTGTAGGCGGCGTAATTCCGCAACAAGATTATGATTTCTTGTATGAAAATGGTGCAGATTTTATCTTCGGGCCAGGAACCAATTTACCGAAATCTGCGGTAGAGATTTTGGAGAAATTTTTGGGATGAAAATCAATTTAAAATGATATATAAGGAAACAGATTACTGTTTCCTTTTTTTTATGCAAAAGCTAACAAAACTCACTGAAAACAATCATGCATAAATCTTTAAAAATAAGAGAAAAATTGTGGTAACTTTATACTCATAAAAAGCTCCTTATATGGAAACCACAACTTTTCAGAGAATATCTAATTTAATTAAAGATTTGCCAGATTATCTAGCAGAAGAATTATTAGAATATGTGGAATTTTTAGTCTATAAATTTCACAAAGACGAAGAGAGTCATTTAACCGAAGAGCAAAAAAGATGCATACTGCGTGGGTTAGAAGATATAAAGTATGGAAGAGCTCATATTGACGCTTCTGAAGCAGCAGATGCAGACATTCAATAAATTAATTTTACTTCATATCAAATCAAATTTTTCAATAAAAAGGTTTCAGAAATTCCTGAAGCCTTTTTAGTTTTAATACTATTTTAAATTTTATTTTAGTTAAAATTATTTTGGGTTTATTTTAGGGATAAGATTAAATTGTAAAAGGTAATTTATAATATTAATTAAATACTTTTCTTAAATTTGTTAAGATGAAACAATATTCTGTAGAACAACTTTTTGAAGGGGTAAAAGCTTGTGATAAGCGTATTCTTGGTAAAGCCATTACATTGGTAGAAAGTAAAAAGCCAGAGCATAGAGCGTTGGCAGAAGACCTTCTGAAACTGGTTTTGCCATTATCAGGAAATTCTATTAGAGTAGGGATTACAGGAGTGCCTGGCGCAGGAAAATCTACCTTTATTGAAAGTTTTGGGAAATTAGCCATCTCAAAAGGGAAAAAAGTAGCCGTTTTAGCCATAGATCCCAGTTCTTCTATACACAAAGGTTCCATTTTAGGCGATAAAACCAGAATGGAAGAATTGGCAAAAGACGAGAATGCTTTTATTCGCCCTAGCCCAAGTTCTGGTTTTTTGGGCGGTGTTGCCAATACTACCTTTGAAACCATGCTTATTTGTGAAGCTGCAGGGTATGATTATATTTTAATTGAAACTGTTGGTGTTGGCCAAAGCGAAGTTTTGGTGGCAGATATATCAGATATTTTTCTGTTTTTGAAGATTATTGGTGGAGGCGATGAGTTGCAAGGGATAAAAAGAGGCATTATGGAAATGGTGGATGTTATTTTTATTAATAAGGTTGATGAAGACAATCTGCAAAAAGCCAAAAATACCAAATTAGAACTCCAAAGAGCCTTGCAGTTTCTTCCCGAAAAAGAAAAAAAATGGAAGGTGCCTGTTTTGTTAGGTTCAGCACTCAATAAAATAGGTTTAGAAGATGTTTTTGATAAAATATCAGATTTCATCAGTCTTAAAAAAAGCAGCGGAAGATTTACAGAAGTAAGGCGTTTGCAAGCCGAAAAACGTTTTGAGTATTGGGTGAAAGAATATATTCTTAATGCATCAAAATCTAATGAAGAATTAGAAAATCAGTATAACGAACGCAAAAAAAATGCTTCAGAACTAATAGCGAACCCAAGTTCCGAAGCAAAAATTTTCGTGGAAAGTTTCCTCAATAAAAAGATTTAATCAATCTTATTTTTTATCTCATTTTTCATGATGTAACCATCGTACGAAATAGGCTGTCTATCGTTAGAATCTATTGATAGATAAGCTTTTCCGTTTTTGTAAACCTCTAAATATAAGGTTCTTACGTTTTCTGTGTCTTTAGGATTAATGGTGTAAACCCAATTTCCTTTTTTGTCTTGTTTTTTATTGATGCTGAAATCTTTGCTGGTAAATCTGTAGCTGTTTTTAGAACTATCATAACTCGGGTTGTACAATCTGCCAAAATAGGGGAGCGTAACTGTAATTTCTTTTTCTTTAATTACCACATCATAGCCATAATCTAAATTTAACATTCTAGATGAAGAAGCATTCGGTAAAGAATTGATGACATTCATTACATCATTATTCGTAGGATTGGCTCTGGTTGCCATAAACGTAAACTGGTCTTTAGACAGAATTTCTTCTACTAATTGAGGGGCTAAACCGTTCTGCGAAGCACAAGATTGCAAGATCATTAAAATAAAAACGAAACTTGCTAAAAATATTTTTTTCATGTGTAAATGTTTATTTTTTTAATTATTGATAATTTTTTTATTTATCTATTTAATATTCTGATTTTCAATGCGTATTGAATTGCAATATATGTAAAGCAAATTTAATGCTATTTTTTCGTCTTTAACTTTTCTTTATCTATAATTCCTAACTTTTATAGATTGGAACAAAAATTGTGTTAAATTTGTTAATAATATTAAAACACATTAAAATGAAACTAAAACATGTTCTTTTAACAGGTGTATTGGCAACCGCTTTAATTGCTTGTGTTACAAATCCTATTACAGGTAGAAAATCAATACAACTCGCTAATAACAGTGAGATAGCTGCAATGGCACTACAAGAGTATAAAACTACTTTATCTAAATCTAAAGTGGTTACTAATACTACAGATGCAAAAAAAATTCAAACGGTTGGACAGAGAATAAAAAATGCTGCAGAAAATTATTACAGAGCAATTGGTAGAGAAGCAGATTTGCAAAATTACAATTGGGAATTTAATTTAATTGAAGACAAGCAGCTTAATGCTTGGTGTATGCCTGGTGGTAAAGTAGCTTTCTATACAGGTATTATACCAACCTGTAAAGACGAAACAGGGATAGCTGTTGTAATGGGACACGAGGTTTCTCATGCTTTAGCAGGACACGGTAATGAGAGAATCTCGCAGTCTATGTTAGCCCAAGGTATTGGTCAGTTTTCTGGTGCAGCTATTAGTAATCAAAAAATATCTCAGATTTTCTCTCAGGTTTATCCTATTGGTGCTCAGGCAGCGTTGTTAAAATACGGTAGAAACCAAGAGTTAGAAGCAGACGAAATGGGCTTATATCTTATGTCTATGGCAGGATACGATCCTAGACAAGCAAAACCTTTTTGGGAAAGAATGGAGGCTCAAAGTTCAGGTTCGCAAAAGCAGCCAGAATTTTTATCAACACACCCAAGTCCAGATCACAGAAGAGCGGATTTAGATATACACATGACTAAAGCTTTAGATTTTTATAAAAAAGCTGGCGGAAAACTTTAATTAAAAACAATTAAAAAACCTTCTCTTAACTTATAATGGAGAAGGTTTTTAATAAAAACACAATCAAATGAAAAGTCTTTTAATCACAGGGATTACGTTGCTTTTAATATCAGCATTTTTATTTTACTTCAGTACGGGTTATAGGATTGATGAAATTACACCTTCCCATTTTATGGGTGTTTTGGGCGGAATTGGTATTGGCCTTATAATTGGTGGTGTTGTAGGATATGTAAGTAAGGGTTCTTCTGTAAAAGCACAGCAAAAAAGAAAAGCTATGGAACAGTTACAGAAAGAAAAAGTGGAAATAGAAAAGCAAGCAGCAGAAATTGCTCAACAAAAATTAAAACAAACCACAGAACAAGATGTGCAAAAAGAAAATCCGTTGAATTAATCAACGGATTTTTTATATATTTTTGAATTATATTTTAAAAATTATATCCTAAACCTAATATTAATAAATTAGGTCTATTATCATATCTAATTGTTTGATTATTAGATACATTTGTACTTATGAATTCTCTTTGGTCTTTACTGAAGGCTCCCTCATATCTTGCTGAAACTACTAACTTTGAAATAGTAGCTTGTGCACCAAACTGATAGCCCATTGTGAATTGCTTGGTAGCATTTTCTTTGAAATCATTCCACTGATTGTTTGTAGAAAGTTTATAAGAAGCTACAGGCCCAACGTAAACGCCTAAAACTTTGCCTAATACATTATACCCTACTAGTACAGGTAAATCTACTCTGTTGTTTTTCACTTTAATAGTTGTATTGGTAACTGGTTCTGTAATTTGGTTGCTGAATGTGGTATAATATAATTCTGGCTGAATAAAAAGTCCCAATGGTGTATCAACTTTTACAGAAGCCCCTAAATTATAGCCTACATTGTTTTTACCTTTACCATCAATAGCTTGAGTAACTCCATTTTTAATATTAGACCAAGTGGGTTTGTCTGATTGAAATAATAAATTGGCTTTAGCCCCAAACGTTATTTGCGCAAAAGACACTAATGATGCTGATATTAATGTGATGCTTAAAATTTTTTTAATTGCTTTCATCTTCTAATTTTGTTGCGTTATTCTCAATACTTGTTTTGTTGTTACTGATAAGATATTCTCTAAGTTCTTTAAACAATTCTGAGGAATAAACGAAATCTATTAGATATTTATTGTCTGAGGTAATTAAAATGTCTTTAGTGCCTTCCCATTCTTTAATACCTTTTCTAAGATAAACTATCTTCTCGCCAATCGTCATCACAGAGTTCATGTCATGAGAATTGATGATGGTTGTAGTGTTGTATTCTTCTGTAATTTCGGCAATTAAATCATCAATAATATTAGAAGTAAAAGGGTCTAGTCCAGAGTTGGGCTCATCACAGAATAAATATTTAGGATTGTTAACAATTGCTCTGGCAATGGCAACACGCTTTTGCATACCACCAGAAATTTCTGAAGGGAATTTTTTTTCAGCATTTTCTAAATGTACTCTTCCAATTACTTCTTTTACTCTTTTTTTCTTTTCAGTAAAAGTAAGATTGGTAAACATGTCTAATGGGAACATAATATTGTCTTGTACCGTCATAGAATCAAACAAAGCGCTTCCTTGGAAAACGGTTCCAATTTCCGATCTTAGCGCTTCTTTTTCTGCTCTTCCCATTCCTACAATGTCTCTTCCATCAAATAAAATATGTCCTTCGTTAGGTTCAAAAACGTTAAGTAGAGATTTTAAAAATACGGTTTTGCCTGAACCAGATTGGCCTATTATTAGATTTACTTTACCTGTTTCGAATGTAGTGTTAATTCCTTTTAAAACTTCAACACCATCAAAACTTTTTCTAAGATTTTTTACTTCTATCATTAGCTTAAGAACATTTGGGTTAAAATTAAATTAGCAATTATTACAGCTACTATTGTCCAAACTACTGCTTGTGTACTGGCTCTACCCACTTCTAAGGAACCTCCTTTTACGTTATAGCCAAAATAAGCAGGTATTGTAGAAATTAAAAAAGCAAAAACTGCTGTTTTAAAGAATGCGTACCAAATAAAATGTTGTGGCATATACATTTGTATCCCCGCAATATAATCCGCAGAAGCCCAATTGCCAGTTGCTACGCCAGCAAGATAGCCCCCCCAAATTCCAAAAACAATACTAATTGCAATGAGTAAAGGATTGAAAATTACACTTGCAATAATTTTAGGTAAAATTAAAAAATTAGCAGAGTTTACTCCCATAATATCTAGTGCGTCTATTTGCTCTGTAACCCTCATTGTACCTATGCTTGAGGTAATGTATGAACCTACTTTCCCTGCTAAAATTACGGATATAATTGTTGGTGAAAACTCTAGTATTAAAACCACTTTTGTAGCATAGCCAATAAATGGATTAGGTATAGGGATGGTCGCGTTTCTGAAGTTATTAAACATTTGTATAGCAACTACGGCACCAACAAATATTGAGGTGAATAGGGTAAGCCCAAAAGAATTAACTCCCAAGTCGTTAATTTCTCTCATAAGTAGCTTCATGAAGACCTTCATTTTTTGTGGTCTTTTTGCTACTTTACCAAGAAGTAAAAAATATTCTCCTATTGCTTTTAAAATTTTTGACATGACCTTGCGAAGTTACATTTTTTAGGGTTAATAATTTTACCGAAAATTAATAATTTAATTTAGATTGCTTTTTTATCTCCTTTAATAATAAGAAATATAGTTTTTAATATAATAATAAGATCAAGCGTTAAGCTCCAATTTTTAACATAGAAAGAGTCTGCTAAAATCCTTTTTTTCATTTGTACATCCATGTCGCCAGTGTCGCCTCTCAAGCCGCTAACTTGTGCCAAACCGGTAATGCCTGGTTTTACAAGACTTCTAACCGCATATCGGCCAATTTTTTCTTTATAATAATCATCAATTAAAAGCATATGCGGTCTAGGTCCAACAACGGACATTTGTCCTAAAAGTACATTGAAGAACTGAGGCATTTCATCTAAACTTGTCTTTCTTAAAAATTTACCGATTTTGGTAATTCTTACATCATTTTCTGATGTGGTTTTAGTAGAACAATCCTTATTTTCTACCATAGTTCGGAATTTGATACAGTTGAAAACCTCGTCATGAAAACCATATCTTTTCTGAATGAAAAACACACTGCCCTTACTGTCTAATTTTATTAAAATTGCAATTATAGGGAAGAGCCAAGTGCCGATGAAAATAAGTGTTAATAAAGAAAAAAGCACATCAAAAGCTCTTTTAATAGAAGCATTGGAATAATAGCTTAAAGGAAATTTAGAAGGAAATAAAATAGGTTGTGTCTCTATATAGCCCAGATCATACTCAAAAAATTCATTTCTGATGATGCTTGGGATAAGTGCAACTTTTACTTTGTTGTTTTCGGCTTCTTCAATAATTTCTTTTTCAAAATTTTTGTCTAAATTATGATCAGCAGGTAAAAAAATGGTGTGGATTCCGTTTTTATGCCAGAAGTCTTTAAGTTGATTGATGTTTATGGTGTCTTGTTGATAATCATATAGTTTGTATCCGTAGTCTTTTCTATTGCTGATGATGTTTTTTAGAATAAAAGAAGAATCATTGTCTCCTAGAAACATTACATTTCTAAAGTTTCCTCCTTTTGCTCTGAAAAACTTTAGAGAGAAAAATATAAGTGATTTTATGCTAAATAAGATTGCGAATAGCGTGAAAGCAATCCAATACATTTCATATTGTAAAAAAATATTATCGCTAGCTTTTGCAAAAAGCACAATGCCTAATAAAAACAAAAAAATGTGAGTTACTATGCGTTCTACATATAAAGTATAAGTAAGGTTTCTTGGGATGGAATATAATTTGGTTCTGCCACTTAGTAAAATCCAAAAAAAAGTGAG
>JAYRDY010000072.1:0-10254 GCA_041909215.1 Cloacibacterium sp.
GAAGCATAAATCTGATGCGCACATGCCTTCTGGGGCAAATCTGCGTTCTTTAATCCCTACTTTGTCTACAATATCTTTTACATCTTCTTTATTAAAAAATTGGGTGTAATTGTAATTATCAATAGTATTCTTTGGTACCGCTGCTGCTAAACCCGTAATCCCAACGTTTTTAAAAGATAAATCTGCCATAAAAATGGATTAAGCCTGCGTTCTTTTTATAATTTCGTTAAGTAAATCTCCTAAAGTGATTGCATTTTTAAATGCTTCTTCTTCGATTACTATGTTATACTTATCGTCTATTTCGGCGATTAAAGTTAATCTAGCTAATGAGTCCCACTCATCATAGTCTCTGAAAACATCTGCCAATTGAATCTCTCTGTCCTCAATTTCTAATACTTCTGTAATCATTTCTAAAAATTCTGCTTCCATAATTTTATGTTTTATTTAGTTATTTCCTTTAAAAGGTTCCATTGTTACACTTGTATCACTTGAGATTCCCTCTCTTATGATGACTTTTTTTATCGTTCTCCATACGATTTTGCAATCCAATAAAAAACTTAAATGGTCTACATACCATACATCATATTCAAATTTTTTGTTCCATGAAATGGCGTTTCTTCCATTTACTTGTGCCCATCCTGTTATTCCAGGTTTTACTTCATGTCTGCGTTTTTGGGTTTCTGAATACAAAGGTAAATAATTAATTAATAAGGGACGAGGTCCTATTAGGCTCATATCTCCTTTTAATACATTAATCAACTGTGGCAATTCATCTAATGAAGTACTTCTTACCCATTTCCCCACTTTGGTTAAGCGTTCTGCGTCTGGTAATAAATTTCCTTGTGCATCTCGCTTGTCACTCATGGTTTTAAATTTAATTAATTTAAAAACTTTCCCGTTTTTCCCTGGTCTATCCTGTGTAAAGATTGCTGAATTTTGACTCAGCATCAATAATAGGTAAACCCCTATAAATAGGGGTGAAAAAAATATTAAAACCAGCACTGCAGCTGTTACATCTATTAGTGTTTTAAAGGCTTTCTTATACATTATAAAAATTGCATTGCGTTTTCTTTTGTAAAATTATTAGAAGCTTTTTTTGCATTTTCGCTGTATGCTTTATAAGTCTCTGGTTCGTTTTGAAGCTGATAAATAAAACTTTTAATTTCATTTACTTCGTTGGCTTCAAATGCGCGCCCACAATTGCTTCTTTCTAACAAATTTGCCAGTGCAGACCTTTTAGAACAAATGGCTAAAATGGGCTTCCCTACTGACAACAAATTAAACGTTTTACTCGGTATACTTAAATCTGCTGCTCCTTCATCTAGCGTTACCACGTTTAGATTTCCTACCTGCATATTGTGTGGCAATAATTCAATAGGTTGCCAAGGCAATAATTGAATATTGGTTAATTTTTGCTCTTCAATCAATTTATGAATCAGTTCGTATTTATGACCTCCTCCAATCACGAGAAAATAAAAATCAGGCTCATTCTTAAATGCATGCGCTAGGTCAACTAATTTTTCAATGGGGTGTGTTTTTCCTAAATTTCCTGAGTAACAAATTACAAAGGTATCTTTTGCGATTCCTAATTTTTTGAAAATTAGATTTTCATTTCTATCAATCTGAGGGAAAAATTCATTATTGGTCCATATCGGTACTATTTTTATTTCTTTTCCCTCTGCATATTTAGAAGTTTCTTTGGCTAATTCTGGTGTTAAGGTGTAAAGCGTATTTGCCTTTTTAAACATTTTTTTGGTAAAATGGGTAAACACTTTATTTGCCCAGCCGTCTTTGGTAATATAATTGAAATTTACTAATGCATCAGGATACAAATCGTATACTAAAATGTCATAATTAGCTCTTAAAAGATAGGGAACCAAAGGTGCACTTGGTGGATTGGTAATGGCTATTATTCTCGCACTTCTGTACTTCCATAACACGATGAAAAACATCTGAAGGGTAGCTAGTAGCCAAGTATAAATTCTTTTGAATGCAGTAGACTTATCGTATTTTGTAATTTTATGCCATTTGTATTTCTCAGAGAGTTTTGTTTCTCTTTCTACAATAGTACCAGCAATGATTACGCATTTATCATATTTTGTAGATAAAGCATCCAGCATATCTATTTGAAGATAGCCAGATGCTTGGTCTAGAATGACTACTGTTTTATTTTTAGCCATTATTTTTTTGAAGTTTTACTTGCTCATTAATCCAATCAAAGGTAGTTTTCATTCCTTCGATTAATGGGATGCTTACTTCCCAACCGATTTTTTCTCTGTATAATTTATTATCACTATTACGTCCTTTTACTCCCACTGGGCAAGAGAATCCGTATTTATCTTTGAATTCTTGTCCTCCGATATTGTGAATTTTAATGTTTTTACCAGACAGTTTAATTGCCATTTCTGCCAATTGATTGATGGTTACCATTTCTTCTGAACCGATGTTTACAGGCCCTAAGAAATCATCTTGTCTCATCAATCTAAGTACTGCTTCTACACATTCATTTACATGCAAGAAAGAACGCGTTTGCTGTCCATCTCCCCAAACTTCTATTGTGCCACCATCTTCTGTTTCTGCAGCTTTTCTACACATTGCTGCTGGTGCCTTTTCTTTACCACCCACCCATGTTCCAAACTCACCGAAAATATTATGGAATCTTGCTACTCTTACGTTTAACTTATAGTTTCTATTGAAAGCTAAATAAAGACGTTCTGAAAAAAGTTTTTCCCAACCATATTCAGAATCCGGATTTGCAGGGTAAGCAGAACTTTCTTCACAGTTTGGATTATTAGGATCTTGCTGATTATGCTCTGGATACATACAAGCAGATGAAGAATAAAATACTCTTCCTACGTTATTTTTTGCACATTCATGTACTACGTTTAGGTTAATGAGCGCGGAGTTATGCATAACATTTGCATCATTATCTCCTGTAAAAATATATCCTGCACCTCCCATATCAGCGGCTAATTGATATACCTCATCGTAAACTCTACCTTCAAAAGCTTTTTCTACAATTCTTGGATCTCTTAAATCCCCTTGTACATATTCATTACAAATTAGATTGTGATCCCAAAATTCGTGATTTGGCTTAATGTCTACAATTTTCACATAAAACCCCTCTTCTTTTAATCTTTTAGCTAGATGACCGCCTATAAAACCACCACCACCTAAAACTAGTGCATTTTTCATATTGTTATTTTTAACTATTATTTTTTATTCATTAATTGGATACAAATTTATAAAATTTGAAAGAATTTAGCTTTAACATTCGTTAATTAATTCTTGATTTTTTTGAAATTTAATTCATATTATCTTCATATTTAATAAATATTTTTTTATTTATTTGAATGATTATTTTACTCTTTAGTCTTGTTTATCATCTCTTTATTATTCTACTCACTATTTTGAGCCACTAGAAATTTATTTTTAAAAAAAATAATCATCTGATTCCTTAAATTGCTAATAGCGCCACATTTATTTTTTTTGAAATTTGGCATTCTATTGCTTCATTTATTCTACAGTTTCATCTCTTTTATTTTCTCTCTATTTTCAAGAAACCACTGATATGTTTCTTCAATTCCTTGTTCCAAGCTTATTTTTGGAGACCAACCCATTTTTTTCAATTTACTCACCTCCATCACTTTTCTTGGGGTTCCATCTGGCTTTGAGGTATCCCAAATAATTTCTCCTTGATGGCCTATAACTTTTTGTACTAATAAAGCTAGTTCTTTTAAAGATAAATCGTCTCCAGTTCCTACATTGTATAAACTCTCTTCGAGTTTATTTTCCATAACAAAAATTATAGCTTCTGCCAAATCATCTACAAATAAAAATTCTCTTTTAGGATTTCCTGTTCCCCACAATTCTACGGGTTCATTTATGCCTGTTTTTTCTGACTTTTCTTTAGCCTCATGAAATTTTCGAATCATGGCAGGTAATACATGAGAGGTTTGCAAGTCAAAATTATCTCTTATCCCATACAAGTTTGTGGGCATTAAGCTCACAAAGTCTTTTTTGTATTGTTTCCTTATCGCTTCTACTGTTTTTACTCCTGCAATTTTAGCAATTGCGTACCACTCATTGGTAGGTTCTAAGGGAGCTGTAAGCAAATACTCTTCTTTTAAGGGTTGAGGAGCCTCTTTAGGATAAATACAAGAAGATCCTAAAAAAATAAATTTCTCTACTTTATTTTGGTGTGCAGCATCCATTAGGTTCATTTGGATTTGTAAATTATCCATAATGAAAGGATATGGATTATCCTTATTCGCCATTATCCCCCCCACTAATGCTGCGGCATCTATTACGATTTCGGGTTGTTCCTTTTGAAAAAAATGATTCACTTGGTGTTGGTTTCTCAAATCAATATCTTGTTTTGAACATCCCAATACGTTTTTATAACCTCTAGCTTCTAATGCCCTCCAAACTGCAGAGCCTACCATTCCTTTATGACCTGCAATGTAAATCTTTTTAGAATTCATTATTTTTCTTGGGTTTTCCCTGTAATGATATCACCTAGCTCCATAGAAGTTATAAATTCTACCTCTGGCCATTTTTTTATGATTGCTCCCAACAGTTGATCCAGTTTTTTTAATCCCTCTGCTCTATTTTCAGGATTTATACTTCCCATGTAATTCACTCTATGAGAACTAATAGTAGCGGGTTTATGACAGTTGAAAGCTATCTCTATCTCTTTCAAACAAGAGGCTACCCAATCTCTTTCTTTAGGAAACTCTTCACTTATTGGTTCAAAAAAACAATTCCTAGTCAAGTACATTTGTCCCAATCTATTCTTTTTACCTAAGTAACGGAAATGCTTTTTATATTTACCTTCCCCCAAAGGCTCGTGTTGTATTTTTCCTGTTCCGATGTATTTCACCCCTTTTTTGCTTAATAATCCTTCTAAATTATTGTTAAAAAAACCATTCGTCGGAATAAAAAATGTAGATTTATACCCAAATAATGTTTCAAATTCATCTAATCCAGTATCAATTACCTTTTCCAAATAATCTAAATCATTCTTCACGTCAACATCAAAGGCTGCACGCAAATTAGTGAGTTCTTTTCCATTTATTTCTCTTGGCAATGTACTCACACCATATTCAAAAGCTATTCTTACGGTTTCGTTTCCCTCTTGAAGAAGTTTCATCCAACGTTGCACATTAAGATGTTCTCTTCCGTGAAACACGGGAACCAAAAGCCTTTCTTCTATTCCTTGTTTCCATAAAGAGTGTATTCTATCACTTTGTGGGTATCTTTTTGCGGTTTCAGGAAACAATTCATATTCATATTTCTTAAAACCGTTTGCCTTTATTTTTTCAAAATCAGGGTTAGCCACCACATTCACTCCAGTCATTACAACATAACGACCAGAAGAATCTTTATGTTTTCTAAGAACCTCCATCAACATTTCCATATCTTCATTAGACTCTAAAGTGTCATTTTTCAGATAATGAGAATGTAAAGGAATTCCTTTGGCTTTCATTTCTTCAAATGCTTTCTTGTCTGACATATAAACAGAGCCCCAATCGTCACTTTCTATTACAATTAATTTTTTATTGGTTCGCCATCCAAAAAGATTACTTAAGTATATCTTTAATTCTGATTTTTTAGTTCCTGTATACATTTTGTTTTTTATTTTTTTATTTATGATGAAATTCTTAAATAATTCTATGTAATGTTTAACTTACATATTCCTTTTTACCATTATCATTATTTTCATCTTAATCCTCTAATGAAGGCATACGAATGCTTCCCCAATCGTCACTTTCAATTATTAAGTATTTCTTTTTCACCGAACAACCAATCATATTTTTAAGGTTGTGCGCTACTTTTTGCTTGATATTCATGTTCGTCATTTGGTTATATTAAACTATTTTTTCTCATTTGCGTAATGAGCACAGATTTCCAAATATTTTCTAGCTCTTTCTTTTGGAGTATCAAATTTTTTCAATTCTTTTTTTCCCTCTTCAATCAATTCCTTGCGCAAGTTTTCGCTTTGGATTAATGCAATTATTTTTTCACAAGCATCTTCTGCCGATAATGGTTTGAAATAGAGTGCCGCATTTCCACAAATACTCGTTGCAAAACCTAAATTAGTCGTAATAATAGGCTTTTCCATAATCATTGCTTCTGGATAAGAAGCGGAGAAACATTCAGCTAAGGTGGGTAAAAACATTGCATCACATTCTCTATATACGCTTGGGCATTCTTGGGGTTTCAGTGGCCCCACATTTATAATTCCTTCGCCATGTAAATGATGTCTCATTTGCTCTTCTTCTTTCAATGTTAAAATAAACTTCACATTGTTAAAGCCTTTTGAATGGAGTAACTCATTTATTTTTACAATGAGGTCTAAGTTTTTATGCTTATAATAAGAAGTAAGTGTTAAAAAGCGAAACTCTCCTTTTTCTTTTGGAGGTAATTTATTTTCAAACTGTAAATTATGGTCTAGATAAAAAGCACTGTGGTTATTCGTAACGGTATGTACCTTATCTGTTTTTAATGCTTTTTTCACTCTATTATTTACATCATCTGTTTGCACTACATACGCAGTAGCATCTCTTTTGAAATAATAATAATGTAATTTCTTTTTGAGTCTTAGTTTTAATTTGCTTTTTAAACTTAAGTTCTTTACAAAAGGAGACTCGGGGTAGATATATAGTGGTAAATTAAAACCTATAATTTGAGGAGCTTTTGACTTATAATAAGTAGGCCCAGTACTAGAAATTAAAACATCTGGATTAATTTTCTCTTCCAGAGGTCTAAGTGTATGCTGTATTTCTTTTACTTTTTTTAATCCAATTATACCAAAATCAAAATCATAGAAGTAAAAATTATTGGGGAAACTAGATTTATCTAAAGCTTTTCCTACTCCTTGCCCTACCCAAATATGGTATTCGTGCTCTGGAAACTGTTTGCATTCATTAATAAAAGAAAGTGCTACTTGTACAGCTCCTCCAAAACGCTGATGTGCCGTATTAATAATTATTTTCATTTCTTCATTAGTTAAGTAAAACTTCTTCTAGTTCGATGCAGAATGCTGAGTGATGAAGCGGTAGAATTTTTTTGCGATTGCTTTTCCTTCAAAAGTTTTCATTTTTTCTTTAGCTGCCCACCCGAATTGTTCGCGAAGGCTAGCATCTTGCATTAATTTATTTAATTTTTCAGTAAAACTCTTTTCATCATTTTCTGGAATTAAAAATCCATTTACTCCATCATCAATCATATCAGAAGGACCTGCCATACAATCATACGCTATACAAGCACAGCCTGCTGACATGGCTTCTGCTAATGCATTGGGAAAACCTTCGGAAACAGATGTAAAAGCAAAAATTGCTGCTTCTGCATAAAAAGTATGTACATTGTTTTGTTCGCCCACTAAATAGACTTCATTTTCTAATTTTTTATCTTGTACCTCTTGTCTGTATTCTTCTAGGAGATTCATTTTTTTTGCATTTCCTCCTACCACTATAAGTTTCCAAGACTTCGTTTGATTTACAGAAGTAAACATGTCTATCAAGCGGTCTACTTTTTTAGTCTTAATTAAACGACTTACCATTAGCACATTTTGCTTTCTAAGGTTATTGGTAGAAAAAGTAAACGCAGGAACAGGATTTCCTATCACTTGAATATTATTATTCCATTTGTATTTTTTGGCTATTTTTTCAGATTTTTCTGTTTGGGCGATAAAGCCTTTCGCTAAGGGGTAAAGTTTATTTCGCAATAAATTTTGAAGTTTTCCTAGATTTTTCCCTGGAATACTTCTGTCTGAAACGTAAATATTAAGATGAAGTCCCAAAGAAGCTATCAAAAGTAAATTATTCCACATTTCACCAAAACTTAATACGGTGTTGGGATTTATTTCTTTTAGTTTCTTTCTAATAAAAGCAACTGTCTTCAGGGTATGCCAAAAACGTTTATCATTATTAAATTCCCATTCTGGTTTATGAATCGTGACCGAGTTTGGTAAATTATATTTAACTTCTCTTTTATTGCCAATTAATATTGCATGTACTTCTACCTTTTCATAGGTGGAAAATTCTTGAATGAGATGTGCCATCACCCTTTCCATTCCTCCAATTCCGAGTGAATGAATGACCAAAGCAACTTTCATGATTTATTTTTTAAAATAGGCTTTATACCAATTGACAAATTCTTGTATTCCTTCATTAATTTTTACTTTGGGAATATATCCTGTTACTGCCTTTAAATCCTCTATATCTGCAAAGGTTTGGTATACATCTCCATCTTGCATTGGGTAAAAATCTAATTGGGCTTTTTTGTTACATGCCCCTTCTACAGCTTGTATAAAATCTAATAGTTTTACAGGAGTATTATTTCCAATATTATAAATATTATAATTCTCTTGAATTTTATCTGTAATCAATACTTCTATAATTCCTTTTACAATATCCTCTATATAGGTAAAATCTCGCATTAAATCTCCATTATTAAACACCTTAATTGGCGTTTCACTCAAAATGGCTTTTGTAAATAGAAATGGTGCCATATCTGGTCTTCCCCAAGGTCCATAAACGGTAAAGAAGCGGAGTCCTGTAGTTTTTAGTCCATATAAATGGCTGTATACGTGTGCCATTAATTCATTACTCTTCTTGGTTGCCGCATATAAACTTATAGGATGATCTACTCTATCTTTCTCAGAAAATGGTACTTTTTGCTGATTGCCATACACCGAAGAACTAGAGGCATAGATTAAATGCTTAATCTGATTGCTTCTACAGGCTTCTAATATATTCATAAAGCCTACTACATTTGCTTGAATATATGCTTTAGGGTTTTCTATGGAGTATCTTACTCCAGCTTGTGCTGCTAAATTGATAACCGCATCAAATTTTTCTTTAAGAAAAAGGTGGTCTAATCTGTGTTCATCTACCAAATCCATTTGAGAAAAACGAAAACTTTCATTGCTTCCGCTTTTTACTTCTTGTTGTCTCATGAATATTTCAGACTGTATATCTATACCTAATTCTTTTAATCTATCTAGTTTTAATCTTACATCATAATAGGCATTCAAATTATCAATACCATAGACTTCAAAACCTAAATCAATTAATTTCTTACTAACATGAAATCCTATAAAGCCTGCTGCGCCTGTTACTAAAATTTTACTCATTTTTTTTCATTTCAAATAGGTAATACAAATTCCTAATAAATTTTTCTTATTTTGCTTTTTCTAAAGCCTTCAATTCACTTTCAATCATCCATCCATAAGGATTTATCTTACCTGAATGCCAAATTAAACTATTATCCCAATAGCCAAAATTGAGCTCACCCTCTGCAATACCCCATGCATAGCAAATTTCAGCTATCAAGTAATTTCCTTCATAAGGAACAAAATCTATAGCCATAGACTGCATTTTTAGTGCCTTGGTAATTTCAAATGAAAGCTGAATCAAATCTTTTGATATTTTGGAACCATCCAGATCAATCATGCCACTTCCAGAGGCACGAAAATCATTTTTTCTTACACTTCTAGCCATTGCATAACATTTATCTCCAACTACTTGTACCCTAATATCATTTTTACAATCAGGAATAAAATCTTGAAAATAAATATACCCCTTCTCTCTTGATTTCGCTTTTTCTATGGTATAGGGATAAAACAAATGTAAACAAGCTTTAAAAATATCTTTTAAATTTGCTTCTCCTAGTTTATAGTGCAAAAAAGAATCTTTTAACAAAGCTATTGGATCATATTGTCTAAATCCTTTTCCAAAAGCTTTACTAATTAATCGTACAGCTTCATCTTTATTCTTAACCAATCTTACATTTGAACTTCCTGCACCGCCTCTTAATTTGAAAACCGCAGGAAAAATATAATTTTTCGCCCATTCTAAGGCTTCTTCTTTTGAATAAAAAGCATAAGAATTTATTAGCGGTAATTTAAGAGCTTCTAATAAATATTTTTGCCCTAACTTATCATCAAAATGCCATGTAGTATTGCTATTTGGATAAACCTGCTTTCCAGCTTGTTCTAAAGAATAAAGCAATTGTTTTGCAAATAATGTATCTTCTGCTCTTACATGACTATGATGCCACATAAAAATATCACAATCTTCTAAATGCTTAATAATATCTGTGTGATAAGCATCAACAACCTTATATTCTATACCTTTACTCTTACAATAGTCGATCCAGCCATCGCTAAAAGACCCTTTCCTATGATGTATTCCTATTTTCATTTGATGTATTTTAATTATATCTCTTTTGTTAACTAATAAAGCTATT
>JAYRDY010000073.1:0-10218 GCA_041909215.1 Cloacibacterium sp.
ATCTACTTTGGTTGTTGCGGAAAGATGACTTAAAAGTGCCTCTGGAACAAATTCTAAAACTTGCTTAAGTGATATTTTGTGGTCTTTAAAAACGGACATAAATGTTTGATTATCAGTGATAAAGATACAAAATTTTTACAATAAAAACAAAATAAAAAATTGGAAATCAACGTGTTAAGTCTATTTTTTTTCAATATTACAGTATAAAAAAGTCGGAAGAAAAATCTTCCGACCATGACTACGTTTTTACGGGCATTTTTATTTGAATTAACATTTTTTTGGCATGATTTTTACTTATTATTTGTAGCTTTACATAATAATACAATTAAATATGAGTAACATGAAAAAATTTTTATTAGCAGGGGTAATGGCTCTTTTTGCGATTTCTTGTTCTTCTGTAAAACAAGCTGAAACCGCTCAGACCCAAAGATCTGAAGTGCTAAAACTTAAAGGAGATTGGCAAATTACAAGTGTGAATTACGAGAAAGGTTATAAAATAAAACCTTTTGACGAAGGTGCAGATGCACAATGTTTTGTAGGAAGTCAGTGGAAATTAGTTCCGAATAATTATACAGGAAGCTATACGATTAATGGAGGAGATTCTTGCTCTACAGTTACACAACCTATTAAATTCGAAATTACAAAAGATAATGAATTTAAATTCAAAAAAATAAACGGAGATGTTAAAGCAAAAAATGTAGTTGCTGGTTATATCTTACAATTTGAAAAGCAAGATACCAATAGCTTTACACTCGTTCAGAATGTACCTTTCGAAGGAAATATCTTGAAAGTTTATTACAACTTCGTAAGAATAAAATAAATACAAATCAAAAATAAACTCAAAAAAAACAGATTATGAAATTAATTAACAAATATAGTGTAGCAGCATTGTTCTTGTCTTCTACAATGGTTTTTACAAGTTGTGAAGCCGTACAAAACGCGAATAACACACAAAAAGGAGCGGTAATTGGTACTGCTGCTGGTGCGGTTCTTGGTGGGATTTTAGGAAACAACATCGGTAAAGGTAAAAACTCTGAACTAGGCGCTGTTCTTGGTGGTGTAGTTGGTGGTGTAGCTGGTGGTGTTATTGGTAATAAAATGGATAAGCAAGCCAAAGCTATTAAAGAAGCTTTACCTGGTGCAGAGGTAGAAAGAGTAGGAGAAGGTATCAAAATTACTTTAGGAGAAAATACAGTTAATTTTGATTTTAACTCTTCAAATCTAACCTCTACCGCTAAGGCAAATTTAGATAAATTGGCAGATGTTCTTGTGAAAAATCCAGATACAAACATCAATATTTACGGTCATACAGATAGCAAAGGTGCAGACGCATATAACCAAACTCTATCAGAGAAAAGGGCTGATGCTGTTAAAACGTATTTAGTATCTAAAGGTATTGCAAGCTCTAGACTTTTTGCAATGGGCCTTGGTGAAACTCAACCAATTGCTACCAACGATACAGACGCGGGTAGAGCACAAAACAGAAGGGTAGAATTTGCCATTACTGCAAATGAAGAAATGATTAAGGATGCTCAACAAGCAGCACAGAAATAATTATTTTAATATAATCCATATTTTAATCGCCTTGTTAGAAAGGCGATTTTTATTTATTTATTCTTAAATTTGTAGTTAATTTTAAAAACATAAATGAAAAAATATATAAAGCTGTTACGTGTAGAGCAATGGGTTAAAAATTTATTTGTTTTTATTCCTTTATTTTTCTCGGGGAATATTACTCATCTAGACTATCTTTATAAGAGTGTTTTTGCTTTTCTAATCTTTTCTTTAACTGCAAGTTCTATTTATATTATCAATGATTATAAAGATATAGAATCAGATAAAAAACATCCCGAAAAGTGCAAAAGACCACTCGCGAGTGGAGCTATTTCTAAATCTATTGCAATAGGGATTTTTATAGGCTTAATTTCTGCAGTGGTATTGCTTATTTTATTTGGACAAGATTATTTTCAGAATAATTTTGATAAGTTCTCTATTATCATAGCTTCCTATTTTTTCATGAATGTAGCTTATACAATTAAACTTAAACATGTAGCCATTGTAGATATATTTATTATTTCCATAGGTTTTGTTCTTAGAGTATTAGCTGGTGGATATGCAACGGGTATAATCACTTCTCAATGGGCAATTTTATTAACGTTTGTATTAGCACTAGTTCTAGCAGTGGGTAAAAGAAGAGGCGAACTTATTAATGCTGAAGTTTCAGGGAAAACGCGTAAAGCACTAGATGGCTATAATGTTCAGTTTGCTGATATTGTTCTTTCGGTAGCTATTACATTAGCAACTATTTGTTATTTAATGTTTTCTTTAACACCAGAAGTGCAAGCGAAATTTGGTTCAAAAGTTTTTTACACTGTAATTTTTGTACTTTTTGCATTTCTTAGATATTTACAACAAACACTAGTTTACAATAAAACGGAGTCTCCTACCAAAATTATTTATAAAGACAGGTATATACAAGCTACTTTATTGCTTTGGTTCACTGCATTTTTATTGTTAATTTACTTTAAACGATGAAACCAAATTTTGAAAAAAAAGTTACCAATTGGGGCAATTACCCCGTGGTAAAAAAAGAGATAAAAGCAGAGGAAAGTTATGATAAAATAAGAGATTTTCTAAAAAATCATAATGAAGTTATCGCAAGAGGTAATGGCAGATGTTATGGTGATGCATCTCTTGGTGAAGCAATATTTTCTACAAAAAGACTTAATAAATTTATCAGTTTTGATAGAATTAACGGGGTTTTAGAATGCGAGGCAGGTGTTTTACTTTCCGAAATTTTAGAAGTTGCCGTTCCGCAAGGTTATTTTTTGATGGTAACACCAGGTACTAAGCTCATAACCATTGGTGGTGCAATTGCTTCTGATGTACATGGCAAGGGAATTCATTGCTTTTCTGAATGTTTAATTGATTTTAGCATCATGATTGAAAACGGAGAGATATTAAAATGCTCCCGCGAAGAAAATTCTGATAAATTCTGGGCTACCATTGGTGGTATGGGACTTACGGGGATTATTCTTTCGGCTAAAATTAGACTGAAAGAAATAGAAACAGCCTATATTAAACAAGAAAGTATAAAAGCTGAAAATTTAGACGAAATTTTTGAATTATTTGAAGAATGCAAAAATTGGACGTATAATGTAGCTTGGATAGATTGTCTCGCTAAAGGGAAGAGTATTGGCAGAAGCGTTCTGCAACGTGGCGAATTTGCCACCAAAGAAGAACTTCCCGAGAAATTGAAACAAAAACCACTTCAATTGAAGAAAAAAAATATCCCAACCATACCTTTTTATTTTCCCAATTTTGTGTTGAATAATCTTACAGTGAAAATATTCAACTTCCTGATTTACAATAAACAAAGAAGCAAGGTTGTTAAAAATGTTGTAGAATACGAAAGTTTTTTCTATCCTTTAGATGTCATTAATGATTGGAATAAAATTTATGGAAAGTCTGGTTTTATACAATACCAAATGGTAATACCTGTAGAAAAAGGCAAAGAAGGAATGAAAAAAATTCTTGAAACAATTTCCAAATCAGGAAATGGCTCTTTTTTAGCAGTTCTTAAATATATTGGTAAAAACAATCCGCTAGCTTACAACTCTTTCCCTTTTGAGGGCTATACTTTAGCTTTAGATTTCAAAGTAAACAGACAGCTCATTCAATTAGTGTCTAATTTAGATAAAATTGTAGAAGAATACGGCGGTAGAATTTACAGAACTAAAGACAGCATGAGCAAACCTTCTCTCACCAACTATCTTAAAAATACTGAAAGTTCTAAATTTGTCTCATTGCAAAGTAAAAGAATTGCTAGAGGCTCATAAATATAAAAGTCCGAAGAAGAAGACTAAAATTAATATTACTCATTACTTATGATTATCCTTGGTTCCACATCAGAAGTTGCACAAGCCTTTGTAGAAAAAGCTTTAAATTCTGGTGAAAAATTTCCTAAAATATATTTTTTCACGTCTAATAAGCAAAATACCGAACGTTTTGCTAAACATATTGATGTTAAATACATACAACAATCAGAAGTGATAGAATTAGACTTAACGAAAGACATCAATTATAATATTTTGGATTATGTTGATTCTGATTTGCTATTCTGTGCAACAGGTTTTTTAGGAAAAGCAACCGAAGAAGGTTTGTATGATAATGCAAATACCGAAAAAATGATTGATGTTAATTACGCAAAATTAGTCCCTGTAATTAATTATTTTGCTCAGAAAATGGAAAGCAAAAGAACGGGAACCATCATTGCGCTTTCATCAGTTGCAGGAGATAGAGGCAGACAAAGCAATTTTATTTACGGAAGCGCAAAAGCCGCTTTCACAGCGTATTTAAGTGGACTTAGAAATTATCTTTTTTCTAAAAAAGTGCATGTAATGACCGTGAAACCTGGTTTTATGGATACTAAAATGACGGAAGGATTACCGCTAAACCCTAAACTTACTGCATCGCCAAAACAAGCTGCTAATTGTATTTACAAAGCCTACAAAAAACAAAAAAACGTAGTCTATGTGTTACCAATTTGGGGTTTAATAATGCTAATTATAAAACATATTCCGGAGTTTATTTTCAAGAAATTAAAAATGTAATTTTGAATTACTTATTACTAATGAAAAAACTATATCTTTTTGATTTTGACGGAACACTTACTTACAAAGACACCATGTTTTTGTTTCTAAAGTTTTATAATCCTCAAAAATACTTTTGGAGTTTTGCAAAACATATTCCACTTTTTGTTTTAGTTAAATTACATCTTGCTAATGCAGAAAGGGTAAAAAAAAGTTTCATCGCTGAGATTCTTAAAGGACAAAGAGAAGTTACCATTCAAAAAAAAGCTCAAGAATTCTTTGATGAATTTTATCCTGAAATCATCAGAGAAAATGCTTTAGATTTTATTAAAAATATTGATAAAGAAAATACAGAAAGCTTCTTAGTAAGTGCTTCTTTGGATATCTGGACTAAGCCTTTTGCTGAGAAATTTGGGATGAAACTCATCGCGACTCAAGCAAAATTTAAAGACGGAATTTACACCGGTCAATTCAGTACCAAAAACAACAATGGCAACGAAAAAGTAAACCGTATCAAAAAAGAAATAGAAGGCAAAAAATTCGATAAAATCATTGCTTTCGGAGATACTTCTGGCGATAAGCCTATGCTTTCTTTGGCCCACGAATCTCATTACAGATTTTTTCATTAATTTCGCACGTTAATATTAATCAACCTTTTCTTCAAAGAATTTTGAAGCTTTAAATCATGACAAAAATATATCTAGATAACGCCGCAACAACACCTCTTGCAGAAGAAGTAATAGATGCTATGGTAGAGGTAATGAAAACCAATTATGGCAATCCTTCGTCCACGCACAGTATTGGGCAAGAAGCGAAGACGATTCTCGAAGAAAACAGAAGAAAAATTGCTAATGAATTGCAGGTCTCACCAGCAGAAATTATTTTTACTTCTTGTGGTACAGAAGCCAATAATCTTATCCTGAAATCTGCAGTTGAAGATTTACAGATAGAGAGAATTATTACTACAGAATTAGAGCATAAATGCGTTGCAGAGTCTATAAATAATCTGGAAAAAACTAAAAATATTGAAGTAGTTTATCTTAATATAAATGATAAAGGAGACGTAGATTTACAGCAATTAGAAAAGCTTTTAAAAGAATCTACTCAAAAAACTTTGGTAAGTTTAATGCACGCCAATAACGAAATTGGTAATCTTTTGGATATAGAAAAAGTAGCACATATTTGTAAAGAAAATAACGCTTTCTTCCACTCAGATACAGTACAAACTATGGCGCATTTGCCATTAGATTTTTCTAAAACTCTTGTTGATTTTGCAAGTTGTAGTGCACATAAATTTCATGGGCCCAAAGGTGCAGGTTTTGCTTTTATCAGAAAAACGACTCACATTAAGGCGCAAATTCATGGCGGAACACAAGAAAGAAACCTTAGAGCAGGAACCGAAAATGTTGTAGGAATAGTAGGCCTAGGCAAAGCTTTTGAAATTTCTGTTGATCATATGGAAGAATACTCAAAACAGATTCAAGAAATTAAAGATTATGCCATTGCAGAGCTTTCGGCAAAAATACCTGGTGTTTTATTCAACGGAAGAAGTGCAGAAAAAGAAAATAGCCTTTACACGGTACTTAGTGTTTCTTTGCCATCGCAAAATCCGCTTATCGGTTTACAATTAGATATAAAGGGGATTGCTGTATCACAAGGCAGTGCTTGTAGTTCTGGTGCGGCAAAACCATCGTCTGTTTTATCAACAATATTGAGTGAAGAAACCCAAAAAACAACAACACCGCTAAGGATTTCTTTTTCTCATTTAACTACAAAAGAAGACATTAATCAATTGGTAAAAGCTTTGGTAGAAATTTTATCATTATAGAAAATGATAATTTGGGGTATAGATAATTATTTAATAATTATGGCAAGAAAATTGTAAATTTGTACCCGAAATAATTAATATTTTTAAAATTAAATAAAAGAGAAATTATGGCAGTAGAATTAACAGATGGCAATTTTCAGGAATTGGTTTTGAACTCAGATAAACCAGTATTAGTAGATTTTTGGGCAACTTGGTGTGGTCCTTGCAGAATGCTTGGTCCAATTGTAGAAGAACTTCACAATGATTATGAAGGTAAAGCTGTTGTTGGTAAAGTAGATGTAGATAACAATCAACAAATAGCGATGCAATATGGTATCAGAAACATTCCTACGGTTTTAATATTCAAAAACGGAGAGGTGGTAGATAAATTTGTTGGTGTGGCTCCGAAAGCGTCAATCGCAGAAAAATTAGAAGCATATTTGTAAAAAAAATATAATTGAAAATGAGTGCTTTCCGTATTGGAAAGCATTTTTTTTCAAAAAACATTTGCGAGATACAAGAAAAGTTGTAATTTTGCACTCACGAAAAAGACAAGACGTTCTTAATAAATAAATGATCCGGTAGTTCAGTTGGTTAGAATGCCGCCCTGTCACGGCGGAGGTCGCGGGTTCGAGTCCCGTCCGGATCGCAAAAGATTTACAATTTTATCTTAGAAAAAAATTGATCCGGTAGTTCAGCTGGTTAGAATGCCGCCCTGTCACGGCGGAGGTCGCGGGTTCGAGTCCCGTCCGGATCGCAAGCAGAAATGCAAATTATTACAAAACCCTTTAAATCCTGTGATTTGAAGGGTTTTTCTTTTTGCACAAATTGCAGATTTCGGTAATAATTTCCAAAAAAAAGGGGTCAAATTCGGGGTCTCTAAATTTTTTGGAAAAAAGGGACACCTATTTTTTGAGAATTTTAGTCTGGATTTTGGGATCTTTTTTTGAAATGAAAAATCAAATTCAAAAAAGAGGTGTCCCTAAAGAAAAAGGACACCTAATTTTCAAAAAAATGGGACACCAAATCTCTCTTAAAGCCATTCAGTAGGGCGTTTACAAATTGAACATCTTGTAGGTAAAAAACAACACAATTATTTTTAACCTATAAGTCACCACTATGAACACAAAGCTTTCAATTCTCTTTTATATCAAAAGAGCAAAAACAACCTCACAGGGAAAATCCCCAATTTATTTACGTGTAACTGTTGACAGCAGAAGAACAGAATTTAGCATCAAAAGATTTGTTGAAACCCATAAATGGAGTTCTGAACAAAACAAAATGAAAGGCAACTCTGAAGAATCCAGAACGCTTAATACCTATTTGGATATACTCAAATCAAGAATCTACGAAATTCAGAAAGACCTCATCCATTCGGGGAAAGAGGTTAATGGAGAATCCATAAAGAATATACTGTTGGGAATTGATGAAAGAAAGCGAATGCTTATTCCGATTTTTCAGGAACATAATAGCAGAATGGAAGCATTGCTGGGGAAAGAATATGCAAAAGGAACTTTGACAAGGTATAAAACCTGTCTGAGCCATATCAAAGAATTCCTAAAATGGAAGTTTAATATTTCAGATATCGAGATTACAGAAATAGACCACGCTTTCATTTATGACTTTGAGTTTTTCCTTAGAACAGAAAAATCCTGCGCCAATAATTCAGCAGTTAAGTGTGTCAAAAATTTAGCAAGCAGTATGATTTCCTTATTGTGGATTCACATGTTAAAATCTGCAAAATCAGTAGGAAAATCGTTTTGAAATCTCGTCCATTAAGAAATTAAAGCTTCATATAGATATTGCGCCACGCAGAAGTTAATATGTTTTTATACAAACTTCTTATGGCTTTGATAACAGTGGAATCTTTCACTTCTTTGAAGATTCTCAAGATATAAATTACCTTAACGAATGATATAAAAAAGAGGCTATCTCTAAGTTAGTGAAAATAGCCCCTTTTTATTTTTAATTTTAAATATTTTTACTCTTTGATTATTTTCTTTGAAACCGCTCCATTATTTGTTTTAATATTGATGATATAGATGCCTTTAGGAAGTTTTTCTATACTTATTGTTTGGAAGCTTTTTGCAACGGTTTTTAATACTGATTTACCTGAAATATCAAAAATTTCAAGTTCTTTTGCACCATTTGGAATAAGTATATTGACCAAATCTTTTGTTTTTGTTGGATATACAGAAATTAGTTTTTCAGAAGAAATATCATTTGTAGAAAGCGAAGTCTCTTCAATACCCGTAATGATTAGTGCATAATTTTGTGGAGAAGGGGCGCTAGTATCATTTACTAAAGTTCCTTTGTTTGAAACTTCAATGGTGTAAGCTCTTCCTGCAACAGGAGAGGTAAGGAGTACCTGTTCTACGTTATCGACAAGGTTATCGCCTTGCGTTGCATTTGCCATTGGGTTGTTGATATCAAGCTTCCATGGGTAATAGATAGCCCCTGTGGTATTATCAATCATAATCAGTAGTAAAAGGAGTTGCTGCAGGATCTACCCAAGAAATTGTTGCTTTAAGTGGTTCGCCAGCTTTAGAAGTAATAACTTTTGAGAATTTTACTCCAGAATTTAAAAGATTTCTTTCGAAATAAGCTTTTTTGTTGTTTTTATCAATAACTAACTGTGCGGCTTTAGTAGCATCTGCAAATCCCCAGCCGTACCAAACATCAGGTCCAGGATTACCAGCTTCATTTGCGGTATGGGTAAGGATTGCCTTCATTTCATCTGCTTTATATATAAATGATGGGTTATTAGTGATTAATCTATTTACTTGAGTTACGGCACCTGCAATTCCTGAAATAATAGGTGCGGAATAGGAGGTTCCATCGCCAGAAGAATATTTTGTATATGTTGTATCGTTGGTATAGCTTGCAACTATCATTTTACTGCCAACAGCACTGATGTCAGGTTTTATGGCGCCATCTTTTCTGGGGCCAGCACTGCTATATGATGATTTAACAACATCATTGGATGATGTATATCTATTATCAGTTGTTGTTAATTGATCAGTTGCACCTACAACAATGATATTTTTTGCTAATGATCCCCATCCGATTCAGTTATATCCTAAACTACAGTTTGCTGGAGGTAACGGGTCAGAAGGGTCAAATAGCACATATGATCCATTACTATTTAATTTATAGTTGGGTAAAACTCCATCAGGTCCATCACCAAAATAGTTTCCTGCTGATTTAATAACTATTTGATTAGGGTTTTCATAAACTATTTTATCAAAACTTTCATCAGGTGTATCGTAGCTGCCAGACCATGTATCTTCTTTGCTGATATCATAATTGCTTACCCAATACCAGCCTTTATATGGTGTTGTTTTGTATGACCATCCTAAATTTATTCCGTATGAATGATTTGAAATATTAGCATTTGGTGCGTTTTTTAGTTTAGTGTAGTTATTTCCCTGCGAAGTATTAGTGAAAGCATAGCTATTAATTTTCACATTAGATAAGACTCCTTTAGCTCCAGCATTTCCATAAGGAGATCCAAAATCTTTTGCACCTACAGCACCTATTATGCCAGCAACATTGGTTGGGTGATCAGCGTATGAAGTTTCTCCGTTTTCCATGTCAAAAACTCTACTTAATCCTGTAGAGGTTTCTCCGAATTCAATATGTTTTTCAAATACTCTACCTCCATCCATTACAATAATATTAATGCCAGAACCATTTATGGTAGAATTATTTAAACCAAAAAGTTGTCCATTTTGTAATTCTGTTATATTTGCACTTTTATTTGCTCTATTGTCTTCTTCTTGCCAAAAGATGGGAAGTTCATTTTTAAAAGTGGCAAGT
>JAYRDY010000074.1:0-10177 GCA_041909215.1 Cloacibacterium sp.
TGATTATCCAGGTTTTGTGGCGAATAGAATTCTTATGCCAATGATTAACGAAGCGATTGAAACCCTTTACAACGGAGTTGCTGGTGTAGAAGAAATTGATACGGTAATGAAACTAGGAATGGCTCATCCAATGGGACCACTTCAGTTAGCAGATTTCATAGGATTAGACGTTTGTTTGGCAATTCTTAATGTGATGTATGACGGATTCAAAAATCCTAAATATGCTCCAAATCCACTATTAGTAAATATGGTAACTGCTGGTAAATTAGGCGTAAAATCTGGCGAAGGTTTCTATGATTATTCAGCATCTAAGAAAGCTGAAAAAGTAGCAAAAATGTTTGCGAAATAATAATATTTGTTAAATTAAGTACTTAATGAATATTATTTATTAAATTTGTATAATTAAAATGTAATTAAATATGAAACTCCCAAAATTCTTAATGGCAGATAACTCTGAATTTCCTGAAGATTTATTTGTAGTGCACACAGAATATCCAAGATTTATTCTAAACGTAGAGGAAGAAGAAGTAGAATGGCTAGACGATCTAGAAGGCGATGACGAAGAAGAAATAGCTACTGAAGCGACCAAAGTTGTAGAAGAAGCTTTCAAATGGTGTGATGAAGAACTTGCAAAATATGACGACGAAGACGAAGAATAAAAAATAAAACCTCGAAATTATTCGAGGTTTTTTTATGTTTTTAATTGTCTGTTTTTTTGAATTTAAGAAGCAACAAACCGTCTTTATATAATTCTAAATATCCATCTTTTACCTGGTATTTATTAACTTGTTGAAGCAAGTTAAAATAGTTCTGCTCGGTTTTCATTTCCTCACAAGCCATTTTGGTAGAACCTACGTTACCTACAACAAAATTGCCGCTTTCTGCATCTAAAACCAAATCAGAGAAATATTTATTACAACCTCCGTTTCCTGTAATTCTTTTGTCTTCAACATTCAACGTTGGGATTTTAGAAGTAACACTTTTATCTTCTAATATCCATTTTGTATTCACTAAATTGGCTTGTTTTTTACCTCCAGAAACGGCTCCACAAGAAATGATAACAATTGCGATTATCAATAGGGATACTATTTTTTTCATAACTATAAATTTATATTTCAAAAGTAAATAAAATTGATGAGATTAATGGATTTAACTCATAAAAAAATCGGGAGAAATTCTGCTCCCGATTTAGTATAATTATTTCAAATTATCTCAGTTCTGCTTCAAATTCTTTTTGGAAGGTTTTAATTAAAGAGTTCATCACCTCTGTAATATCTTTATCTTCCAGCGTTTTTTCTTCATTTAAAAGTTCAAAGCTTAACGCATAAGATTTTTTACCTTCAGGTAAATTTTTCCCTTCGTAAACATCAAATAAATTGATGTTTTTCAGGAATTTAGAAGGATTTTTTTTCGCTGCTTTAAACAAATCTGCATAAGAAACATTTTTGTCCACCAACAAAGCTAAATCTCTTCTGATTTTATTGAATTTAGGAATTTCTACAAATTTGAAATTATCCGTATTTCTTAAAGCTTGACACGTTTCTAGCTCTATTTCAGCGTAATAACAATCCTGATCTATATCAAAATCCTTAAGGAATTGATGAGAAACTTTACCTAATCTTGCAATGGTTTTGCCACCTGCTGTAATTTCTAAAGCATCATCAAATCTAATATCTTCTAAAGGTTTTTCTACAATATTGAAATTAAGTTTATCTAGTAAAACTTTTACATAAGCCTTTAGCATATAAAAATCGGTAGCAGATTTTGGCATTAACCAGTTCTCAGCTTTGTCTCTTCCTGAAACTAAAATCGCCAATTGTTTTCTTTCCTCGTAATTATCGAATTTATGATAAATCTTGCCTAATTCGAAGAATTTAAGGTCTGCATTTTTACGATTGATGTTGTAAACGGCATTCTCTAAAAGCCCTTCTAACAAAGATTTTCTCATGAAAGCTAAATCTCCACTTAAAGGATTGAGCAATTTTACAGCATTGTTTTCGTCTTTTACAGAAGTAAGAGAATTGTTCATCACTTCATTAAAGCCATTGCTTTGCAAAGTTCTTGCCCAAGAATTTTCGAGAGCATCTTGGTCATCAAAACTTAGTTTAACTGGCGAAAAAGAGATTTTCTTAGGTGCTTCTACTTTATTATAACCATAGATTCTCAACACTTCTTCTATAACGTCTATTTCTCTGGTAACATCTGCTCTGTAAGCTGGTATAGAAATTTCTAAACCATCTACAATTTCGTTGATTACTGTAATTTCTAATGATTTTAAAATTTCTTTTACTTTTTCTCTATGGATTTTAATTCCCAAAATTTTATCTAACTGAGAATATCTAAAAATCACTTTGAAATCTTCTATTTTTTTTGGATAAAATTCTAAAAGATTACCTACTTTTTCACCTCCTGCAATTTCTTCAATCATTTTAATGGCGTGTGTAATGGCAGTTCTAGCATTGTTAGCATCTACTCCACGTTCAAAACGGAAAGAAGCATCAGTATTTAAACCGTGAGCTTTAGCTGCTTTTCTTATCGCAACAGGATTGAAATAAGCAGACTCTAAAAATATAGTTTTAGTGGCTTCAGAAACACCACTTTCATTCCCCCCGAAAACACCCGCAATACACATTGGCTTGTCGTTTCCGTCTTTAATCATGATTTCAGAACCATTAAGAGTTCTTTCTACACCATCAAGAGTTACGAATTTTGTTCCTGCATCATTTACGCCTACTTTTACTTTTTTACCTGCAATTTTGTCTGCATCAAAAGCGTGTAAAGGTTGTCCGAAACCGTGCAAAACATAATTGGTGATATCTACCACATTATTAATTGGTGATAATCCTATTGCTTTTAATCTGTCTTTTAGCCAAACTGGTGATTCTTCAATTTTTACATTTTCTATTACTGCGCCAACATATCTTGGACATAATTCTGCATCTTCAACTTCTAATTCAAAACCATGTTCTCCTTCAGTTTTTACAATTGCAGAACTCGCTTTATTAAATTCAGACTTCAAACCATTGGTAGAAAGAAAAGCGTGTAAATCTCTTGCGACGCCATAATGAGACATGGCATCTGTTCTGTTGGGCGTTAAACCAATTTCATAAACCTCATCATTAACAAGATTGAAATATTGAGCAAAAGGTTCGCCTACTTTGTACGTTTCTTCATCAAGAACCATAATTCCGCCGTGATCGTCAGAAAGCCCCAATTCGTCTTCAGCACAAATCATTCCCTGAGATTTTTCTCCACGAATTTTTGCTTCTTTTATTTCGAAAGAACTTCCGTCTTTAGCATAAATTTTAGTACCAATTACCGCAACAGGAACGGTTTGCCCAGCTGCAACATTGGGCGCACCACAAACAATTTCCAGAATTTTGCCTCCTACATCTACTGTAGTTTTTTTCAGTTTATCAGCATTAGGATGTTGCTCGCAAGTAAGAACCTTACCTACAATAATCCCTTCTAAACTGCCTTTTACAGATTCGTATTTTTCAATTCCTTCTACTTCTAAACCAATATCTGTAAGATAAGCGCCAACTTTTTCAGTTGATAAATCTGTTTTGATATAGTCTTTTAACCAATTGTTAGAGATTTTCATTTTAAAATTAATTTGAAAATGTGATGATTAGAAAATTTAATTATTTTCTAAAAATCTTATTTATTTAATAGTTTGCAAATATCGTGATTTTTTGAGAGATAAGGAAATTTTAGAATTGTAATTTAACTTTAATCTAAATACAATTCAATAAAAAAGTCGTCTCGAAATTTCGGACGACTCTATTAATATTTTAACTTTTTACTTTTACCTTTTTACTTGGCTCTTGTAAAAATATTACATTCCAATTACTGGCATAGAAAGCATTAAGATGTGTTCGTTTTCATCTAAACCATCAAGAGGTTCTACAATTCCTGGACGGTTTGGTTGAGACATTTTCATCGTGATATCTTCAGAACCTAAGACTGATAACATTTCTGTTAAAAATTTAGAACTGAAACCGATATTGATGTCTTCACCTTTGTAATCACAAGGAATGTTCATATCTGCTTTGTTAGCATATTCTGTATCTTCTGCATGAAGATGTAATACGTTGCCAGAAAGCTTAAATCTAACTTGGTTGGTAGATTTGTTTGATAAAATACTTGCTCTTCTGATAGAACTCAACAATAAGTTTCTGTTTACCGTAAGAACGTTAGGATTTTCTTTCGGGATTACCGCAGAGTAATTAGGATATTTCCCATCAATTAATCTACAAATCCAAACATTTTCACCAAAAGTGAATTTTGCCATATTCTCATTAAACTCAATGGTAACCTCATCATTAGAATTCGACAAAATATTTTTGAAAATCGCCAAAGGCTTTTTCGGCATGATAAATTCTACTGCTTCTTTGTTGGTAACATCTGTTCTTTTATACACCACTAATCTGTGAGAGTCTGTAGAAACAAAATTGGTTTCATTTTCTGTAAATTGGAAAAGAACGCCCGTCATTACAGGTCTCAGAGAATCATTACTCGTTGCAAAAAGGGTGTTAGTAAGCGCATCTGCAAGAACTCCAGAAGCTAAAGTAACTTTTTGTGCCGCATCAAACTCTGGCAATTCAGGGTAATCTTCTGCATTATCTAGCGCTACTTCATAATTATCTTTTTCGTCTAGAATTTCAAGCAAACCACCTTCTCCACTTTCTGATTCTTTCACCGAAAAAGTAAGAGGCTGATCGCCAAAAGTTTTGATTAAATCCTGAAAAATCTTAGCAGGAACTGCCAATTTACCACTATCATCAGACTTTACCCCAAGAGAAGTAATTAGGGTTGTTTCACCGTCTGAAGCAGTAACTTTCAGCACTTCATTATCTAATTCAAAAAGAAAATTTTCTAGTATTGGTCTTGATTGTGAGCTAGAAATTACACCACTTACTACCTGAAGCGCTTTTTGTAATTCTCCACTTGCAACTATAAATTTCATAAATTACGGTTATATTAAGTACACAAAGATACAATTTTGATAAGAATTGACAAATTGTATTTTGATATTAATACAAATTATTTATTTTTTTTATTTGAAGCTCAATTTATAAGTAAACCCTACGTGAAACCATCTTCCTGGCATAGGAACAAGAGACGTTTCTACATAATCTGAATTGGTAATATTATTCACCAAAAAATATAGATTTAAGTTTTTGTACTGATAACTGATTTTATCATCCAAAAGGTTATAACTTCCTAAATTCACTCTTTCGTTATATCTATAAATCAGCTCATTAGAAAATCCTTTGTATTGATTTTTAAGTTTTGCCACAAACTGATGTTTCAGATTATCCAAAGAATATCGGGAAACTACCTCATCTTTTAGCCTCTGATTATCCAAATAAGTATAACCCAAAGCATAACTCAACCAAGAATTTATTTGATGATTAGCTTCCAGCTCAAAACCTTTGGTTTCTAAAGTTCCTATATTCTGAGCCTTCCAAGGAGAAGTTGGCGTTTCTTTTTGCCAATCAATTGAATTTTCAGTTTTTCTCCAAAACATACTGTATTTTATAAAACTCTGATTTTCTTGATACTGATAACCGAATTCGCCAGAAAGCGCATCTTCTGGAACCAAATTAGGATTCCCTTGCTCCAACGGACTCATATAATACAAATCGGTATAAGTTGGGATTCTGTTTACTTTAGAAAAATTAGCAAAAACTTTATTATTTTCTTCGCTATAACTTACATCAATACCTGGATAGAAATAATTTTTACCTTCAATATTAGACCAAGAAATCCCTGGAGAAATATTTAAACTTTCATTAAAAAAAGAAAAATGATGCTCTAAAAACGCCTGAGAAACCAATCTTTCTCGGCTTCCCAATCTATTACTTTCTAAAAATTCTTTTCTGATATCTGTACCAATTCCTGTGATTCCTAAAAAGCTTTTGTAATGTGCACTTACATCAACACCAACATGATTACCAATATGCATATTTCGGTAAAAAGAAGGATTATTTCTTTTGAGTAAATACATATCCTGAGCTCTTTTCCAGTAAACATTTGCGTTGAAACCTAGATTCTCTGAAAATTTCTTTTCTAATCCTGCAGAAACAATCGCCATTTGTATTTCTTCGTACTGCTCTGTGTAAGTTGGCGAAGCATAAAAACCATTGGCTCCAAATTTCTTCTCCTGAAAACCTGACTGAAATTTTACATTCCCATTATTGATTTTATATTGATTTTGATAATACACATTATTCACCTTATAATCTGTATTATAACGATAACCATCAGATTGAGAATGATTTACCTGAACGAAATTTCTGAAATTTTCGTTTCCAAAATTAGACGAAACTCCACCAGAATAAGAATTGAAATCTCCGCCTTCTCCATTTAAAATGAGACTATTTTCCGAAGAAGGTTTTGTAACAACGTTAATAACGCCAGCATAAGCACCTTGCCCAAATCTCCTTGCTGCAGGCCCTTTCAGGATTTCTACTCTTTCCACAGAAGAAACATCAAAAGGCAAATTCATAGAATTATGTCCCGTTTGTGCATCATTTACTCGAATTCCATTAATTAATAAAAGTACTTGTTCAAAGCTACTTCCTCTCATTGCAATATCAGTCTGAACTCCATTTGCACCACGTTTTCTGACATCCATCCCTGTATAATAAGCTAAAACCTCTTCTATACTTTGCGCAGCGAGACTTTCTATTTGCGATTTTGAAATCACAGTAATATTTGCATTGCTTTTTTTGTAAGGCAAATTCATTACTTTTCCTGTAACAACAACCTCATCTATATCTTTCTCTTGCGCTTTATTTACAGTAAAAACCGTTAATAATAAAGCACTAAAAATCAATTTCTTCATGATTTAATTTTTCTTAAAAATCAAAACAAATGTATGCGAATTTTCATCAAATAAAAATAAGGGCACAAAAAAAGCGCAAAACAAGTTTTGCGCTAAATTTTCAGACAGCTTTGTAACTATCTCATTTTCATCAAATGTGCAATCAAGTGGTTAATGAATTTTTTCATAATTACTTTATTACAATTTGAGCTGCAAAATTTGCACTTTTTTTTAAGAAATCAAAATATAAAAACTACTTTTTCTAGATACTTTCTATATCATTCAAACTCAGTTTATCAGAAAAAAAATGTAATTTTGTAAGTCTTTTTTTTCACTATGGCTACAATACAAGATATCGATATCAAAAAACATCTTTTCGTAAAAAACGCACATCTTAATAATCTAAAACATATAGATGTGTTGATTCCGAAAAACAAACTCATCGTAATTACTGGTGTTTCGGGAAGCGGAAAATCTTCGCTTGCTTTTGACACGATTTACGCAGAAGGACAGAGACGTTATGTAGAATCTTTGAGTTCTTATGCGCGACAGTTTCTTGGTAAACTAGAAAAACCAAAAATTGACGACATCAAAGGTTTAGCGCCTTCTATTGCGATTCAGCAGAAGGTAATTTCCAGCAATCCGCGTTCTACCGTAGGAACTTCTACCGAAATTTATGATTATCTGAAACTGTTTTTTGCCAGAGTTGGCAGAACCTACTCTCCTATTTCTGGAGACGAAGTGAAAAAAGATTCGGTGACAGATGTGATCGATTATATCGCTAAAAATGAAGGAAAAACTTTTCTTTTGAGAGCGCCACTTCTTTTTGAAGTCAAAAAATTCAAAGAACAACTCAAAACATTAAAAGTTGCAGGTTTTACAAGATTAGAAATCAATGGAAACCTTGCCAATATTGAAGATTTAGAAAGTTTTGGTTTCGTTCCAGATGAATCTATGGAAATTCATCTCGTGATTGACAGATTTTCTTATGAAAACGACGAACAATTTCTGCAAAGATTGGCAGATTCTGTACAAATGGCGTTTTATGAAGGACACGGAACCTGTTCTCTGAAAGAAATTGAAAGTGGTAACGTAAAAGAATTTTCAAATAAATTTGAACTCGATGGCATTACATTTAACGAACCGAATGTTCATTTTTTTAGCTTTAATAATCCTTTTGGAGCTTGTCCGGAATGCGAAGGTTACGGAAAAGTGATAGGAATAGATGAAGATTTGGTGATTCCCAATAAAAATTTATCCGTTTTTGAAGATGCAGTTGCTTGTTGGCGAGGCGAAACAATGAGCGAATGGAAAAAAGATTTCATTAAAAAAGCAAAAGATTTCCCAATTCATAAACCGTATTATCAACTCACAAAAGAGCAGAAAAATTATCTTTGGAGAGGCGAAAAAAACAGAAATTTCCCTACGATTGATAATTTCTTTAAAATGTTGGAAGAAAATCTCTATAAAATTCAATATAGAGTGATGCTTTCTAGATACCGTGGAAAAACTACTTGCCCAACTTGCGAAGGAAAACGTCTTCGTCCTGAAACGGAATATGTAAAAATTGATGGTCACGACATTCAATCTTTGGTAGAAATTCCTTTGGACGAGCTTTTACCATTGATGAAAAACTTGAAACTCAACCAACACGATGCAGAAATTGCCAAAAGACTAACCTATGAAATTGTTACCCGTTTAGAATTTTTGAATAAAGTTGGGTTGGGATATTTGACTTTAAATAGAACTTCTAACACGCTTTCTGGTGGAGAATCGCAGAGAATTAATCTCGCTACTTCTCTCGGAAGTTCTTTGGTTGGTAGTATTTATATTTTGGATGAGCCAAGCATCGGTTTGCATTCTAGAGATACCGAAAATTTAATTGAAGTTTTAAAAAATCTGCGTGATTTAGGAAATACCGTAATTGTGGTAGAACACGATGAAGACGTGATGAAAGCGGCAGATTACATTATAGACATCGGTCCAGAAGCTGGATTTTTGGGTGGTGAATTGGTTTTTGCTGGAGATTTCGCAGCATTGAAAAACGCCGATACTTTAACCTCGAAATATTTAACGGGAAGATTAGAAATTGAAGTTCCTGAAAAACGTAGAAAACCGAAAGAATTCATCAAAATAAAAGGAGCAAGACAAAATAATCTTAAAAATATTGATGTAGAAATTCCTTTGGAAGTTCTCACCGTAATTTCGGGAGTTTCTGGAAGTGGAAAATCTACTTTAATGAAAGAAATCCTCACGAATGCCATCCAAATAGAATTAGGAATGGGCGGTAAAAAAGCAGATTACGACAGTGTAGAATTTCCTAAAAAATTGGTTAAAAATATTGAATTGATTGATCAAAATCCAATCGGGAAATCGTCTCGTTCTAATCCTGTCACTTATTTGAAAGCTTATGATGACATCAGAGACCTATTTGCGAAACAAAAATCTGCAAAAGTTCAAGGTTTGAAACCTAAACATTTTTCTTTCAACGTTGACGGAGGAAGATGCGATGAATGCAAAGGTGACGGCGTAATTACGGTTTCGATGCAATTTATGGCAGATATAGAATTAGAATGCGAACATTGTCACGGAACGCGTTTTAAAGATGAAATTTTGGAGGTAAAATATGACGAAAAAAATATTTCAGATATTTTACACATGACGGTTGACGAAGCGCTAGAATTTTTCTCTGAAAACCACGAAGAAAAAATTGTAACCAAGCTGAAACCGCTTCAAGATGTAGGTTTGGGTTATCTTCAACTCGGGCAAAGTTCTTCTACACTTTCTGGTGGCGAAGCGCAACGAGTGAAATTGGCTTCATTTTTAGTAAAAGGGGCTACAACAGAAAAAATGCTTTTTGTATTTGATGAACCAAGCACTGGATTGCATTTTCATGATATTAATAAACTTTTGAAATCGTTACAAGCTTTAATTGGTTTAGGACATTCTGTGATTGTCATTGAACATCAACCAGATATTATTAAGTCTGCTGATTATATTATAGACATTGGTCCAGATGCTGGAAAACACGGCGGCGAAGTGGTTTTTGCAGGAACTCCCGAAGATTTGGCGAAAGACAAAGTTTCTAGAACGGCGAAGTTTGTGAAGGAGAAGTTGTAAGTAATTTCCAGCAGATTTACACAAATTATATTATGAAACTATCAGATTATAAAAATTTTATCAAACTATTCCCAACTGAAAATTCAGGTTACAAAATAAAAAAACAAAATTGGCTAGGAACAAATCAAGCAAAATTAATTGAAGAAATTTTTGATAATAAGACTGAAATCATTCTAACCAAAGAAAAAATTAAAAAAGAAACAGATTTAAAATTATTTATTGTTA